>CABSBK010000026.1 GCA_902475865.1 uncultured Collinsella sp. | reverse complement strand
GATCGCCGCGAAGTTCCGTGGTGTCGCCGCTGTCGAGAAGGCCCACGAGGAGCGCTACAACAAGCTCGTCGAGCGCATTGAGTCGGGCGAGGTGTTTGAGCGCGAGGGCGTAAAGGTGTGGAAGTGCCTGAACTGCGGGCACCTGCATGTTGGTGCCGAGGCGCCCGAGGTGTGCCCGGTGTGCAACCACCCGAAGGCGTACTTTGAGGAGCAGGTGGTGAACTACTAGCGCGTGACGCTGGTTGCTGCGGGGCGCGGGGCGGGAGGCCGGATTGCCCTCCCTCCCCGCTCACGGCTCCGCAGGGTCGCGTTGAGGGAAGGCAATCCGGCCTCCCGCCCCGCGCCCCGGCTTCGAGTCGTCGCGTGCTCGTTACTGAAAAGCTGATTAGAAGTTTGTGTGCCGCCCCTTTTGAGGCGGCACGTTTTTGTGTGGGGTCCCGGTCTTCACAATTTTCGTCAAGCTTTTGGTCAGCTTTTGGTCGGTTGGCGTAAGGGCGGAAGGGCAAAAGATCATTCGATAAAAAAGCTCAGAGAAAGTGCTGGTAGGGGAGTTGTTGAGGTTTTCGACAGCTTTTGTCAACAAGAAACTTTGCAGCTATTGCTACGAATTGCGTTGCCGTGGCCTTGGCGGTGCGTGATGCTGGGCGTAAGCGTCGAGTGCTCCGATTTTGGAGGCCAACATGAATCTGTTTCTTGAGACCCCGCGGCAACAAGCCGAGCGCATGTTGCGCCAGCAGCAACGGCTTATGGAGATGCAAATGCAGGGGGCGGCCGTCCAGCCTCCTGCGCAAAACGCTGCGTCCGCGGTATCGTCTGCGGGTGAGGTGGACCCAGGAGCCTATTCCGTACAGCAAGATTCATATGCGCAGGAGCTTGCGTTCGACAAGCGTCGTGCGCGTCGCCGTCGTTGGACCCAGCGCCTGCGTACGCTGGCGATGATCGTGCTGATTCCGTTGGGGCTCGCGGCAATCTTCTTGGCCTCATATGCCCTCACGTGCATTCTCAACGGCGCCTCGCCCAGTGAGGTGCTTCAGCACTTGGCAGCTCTCGGCCAGCGCCTAAGCGATGTCGTAACAACCATCCGCGCCGGCTGGGAGAGTTAGCGTTTTAGTACCTGTGGCCCAAAATCCATTTGTCCGATTGCCATGTGACGCCCGGTGCGTGTGGCGGGGTAAGATTGATCGCGGTTTTGATTGATGATCGATTGAGTTTGTTGGGCGGAGTCTATGTCTGCTATTGATATCGTGCTTGTTGTGACCGCCTTGGTGGCGGTGGGGGTTGCTGTGGCTTGTGCCCTGCAGCTCAAGGGCCTTCGCGTCGAGCTGCAGGAGCGCGGCGATAGCGGGGCAGAGATGCTGGCTGCGCTCGAGCAGGCCAACAATGCGCTCGACACCCTGAACGTCGCTTTGGCCGAAACCCGCCGCACGGCAAATGCCATCGCGCAGCAGCAGACGACCGATGCGGCCGTAGAGCAGCAGCGCTACCTGACCATCGCGCGTGAGTTCTCGCAGGCCGGCGACCGTATGGATGACCTGCGCCGCGAGACAGCCCAACAGCTTGGCGCCAACCGCGAGGGCATCGAGCACCGCCTGGACAAGGTGCGCGAGACGGTCGATGCCCAGCTGGGCGCCATCCGCAAGGACAACAACGTGCAGCTCGATCAGATGCGCGCGACGGTGGACGAGAAACTCTCCCGTACGCTCAACGATCGCCTGTCGGCATCGTTTAAGCAGGTGAGCGACCAGCTCGAGGCTGTGTACAAGGGTTTGGGCGACATGCAGTCAATCGCCACCGGCGTGGGCGACCTTAAGCGCGTACTGGGCAATGTAAAAGCGCGTGGCATTTTGGGCGAGGTGCAGCTGGGTGCAATCCTGGCGGACATCCTTACGCCCGACCAGTATCTGGAAAACGTCGCTACCAAGCCCGGCGCCTCGGAGCGCGTTGAGTTTGCCGTCAAGCTGCCGGTGGACGAGGGCGATCCCGTGCTGCTGCCGATCGACTCCAAATTCCCGGGCGACGCGTACGAGCATCTGCTCGACGCGCAAGAGTCGGGCGATGCTGAGGCTGTGGCCACCGCGCGCAAGACGCTCGATGCGATGGTGAAACGCGAGGCAAAGGACATCTGCGAAAAGTACCTGAGCGTGCCCGCGACGACCAATTTTGGCATCATGTTCGTTCCGTTTGAGGGGCTGTACGCCGAGGTCGTCAGCCGTCCCGGGCTTATCGAGACCCTGGGCCGCGACTATCACGTCAACGTTGCCGGCCCCAGCACCATGGCGGCCATCCTCAACAGCCTGCAGATGAGCTACCAGACGTTTAAATTGCAAAAACGTACCGACGACGTGCTGCGCGTGCTTTCCGCCGTCAAGGCCGAGCTGCCGCGTTATCAGGCGGCGCTGCGCCGCGCCCAACAGCAGATCGAGACCGCGGGTAAAACGGTTGAGGGCATCATCACCACGCGCACCAACGTTATGGAGCGCAAACTCAAGGACATCGACGCCCTGGAAGATGCCAAGGAGGCTGACGAGATCTTGGGGCTCACATCCGCGGAGCTGCTCGCAGACCAAAAAGACGAGGACTAGCTGCATCTGACGGCGGGGCGCCCGCGCAAGCACGGCGCGGGCGCTTTTCGCATCGTGCTTGCCTGAAGTGCGCTTCAATGTGCAACAATGGCGTTTCGCCCTATCAGACGCGAAAGGAAGACCATGTCTCAGAGAAGCACCAGTCCGCTCAAACGTTCCACCGTGCGCCGCACGCTGCAGCGTTTTTGGGACGTCACGCGCACACAGCCGCTGATCGTCTTTCTCTCGGTGTTCTCGTCGGCGGGCTACATCTTTTTGCTCACGTTTGCCAACACCTACGTGATGGCCCTTATCGTTGACCGCGTTCAGGCCGGCCCCGTGGCGGGTGACCAGGTGTTTGAGGTCTTTGGCCCTTACATTCTGGCGCTGGTGCTCGTTAACCTAGTGGGCCAAATCCTCTCCAAGCTGCAGGACTACACCGTCTACAAGCTCGAGATTGCGGGCAACTATCACCTGGCGCGCCTGTGCTTTGACACGCTCTCCAATCAATCCATGACATTTCACACCAGCCGCTTTGGCGGATCGCTTGTGAGCCAGACGAGTCGTTTTATGAGTGGCTACACGGGCTTGGTCGACGTGACGGTGTATTCGCTCATTCCCACCATCACTTCGGTTGTCTGCACGGTGGCGGCGCTCGCTCCGGTGGTGCCGACGTTTACCGTGATCCTGGTGGGCATCATGGTCGTCTACATTGCGTTTGTCTGGCTTATGTACAAGCGCATCATGCCGCTTTCGGCCGCGACGTCCGCCGCTCAGAACAAACTGTCGGGCGTGCTGTCCGACGCGGTCACGAACATCCTGGCCGTCAAGACCTGTGGGCGCGAGGACTTTGAGCGCGACCTGTTCGATACCGCCGACCGCGCCGCGCGCGATGCTGAAACGGTTTCGATGCACGCCATGATGCAGCGCAACTTTACGACCTCGGGCCTTATCGTCATTACCATGGCCGTGGTGAGCGTGTTCGTCGCGGGCGGCAACGCGTGGTTTGGCATCTCTGCCGGCGCGCTCGTCATGATCTTTACCTATACGTACAACCTCACCATGCGTCTGAACTACGTAAGCTCCATGATGCAGCGCATCAACCGCGCGCTCGGTGATGCGGCCGAGATGACGCGCGTGCTGGACGAGCCGCGTCTGGTGGCAGACGACGAGAACGCTCCCGAGCTTAAAGTAAGCGAGGGCGCGATTGATTTTGAGCACCTGAGCTTTGCATACCGTGACGCCGCGGCAGGCGAGAGCGTGTTCGACGACCTGACGCTTCACGTTGCGGCGGGCCAGCGCGTGGGCCTGGTGGGCAAATCGGGTTCGGGCAAGACGACGCTCACCAAGCTGTTGCTGCGCCTGGACGACGTACAGGGCGGCCGCGTGCTCGTGGACGGCCAGGACGTCTCGCGCTGTACGCAGCAGAGTCTCCGCCGCCAGGTTGCCTACGTGCCGCAGGAGGCGCTGCTGTTCCATCGCTCCATTCGCGAGAATATCGCCTACGGCCGCCCCGACGCCACCGACGAGCAGATCCGCGAGGCGGCTCGCTTAGCTAATGCGACCGAGTTTATCGACCGCCTGCCCCGTGGCTTTGACACCATGGTGGGCGAGCGTGGCGTTAAGCTTTCGGGCGGCCAGCGCCAGCGCGTGGCCATTGCCCGCGCTATTCTGACCGACGCGCCGATCCTGGTGCTCGACGAGGCGACGTCTGCCTTGGACAGCGAGTCCGAGGCGCTGGTGCAGGAGGCGCTCGAGAACCTGATGCGCGGCCGCACCTCCATTGTGGTGGCACATCGCCTGTCCACCGTGGCGGCGCTCGACCGCATCGTGGTGCTGGCGGACGGCGAGATTGTCGAGGACGGTACGCATGCGCAGCTTGTCGAGGCGGGCGGCGAGTATGCGAGCCTGTGGGGCCGCCAGACCGGCGCATTTTTGGAGGCGTAAAGACCCCATACGTGGGACAATCGTGCCCGTAGATTTGTTATGCCGCTGAGCCGAGGAGTTGTTATGCCACGCGAGACCAATGCCGCCAAACGCGAGCGCGCCGTTGAGGTGTGCGAGCGCCTCAACCGTCGCTATGGCCCGGTCGAGTGTTTTTTGGATCACGAGAATCCCTTTAGGCTGCTCATCGCGGTGCTGCTCTCGGCGCAGACGACCGACGCGCAGGTCAACAAGGTGACGCCGAAGCTGTTTGCCCAGTGGCCCACGCCCGAGGCCATGGCGGGGGCGAGCGTGGCCGATGTGACCGATACCATTAAGTCGCTCGGCTTTTATAAGAGCAAGGCCAAGCACGCCGTGGAGGCCGCGCAGATGATCGTTGCCGATTACGGTGGCGAGGTGCCGGCCGACATGAAGGAGCTCGTCAAGCTGCCGGGCGTTGGCCGCAAGACGGCGAACATCGTGCTCAACGTGGGGTTTGGCATTGTCGAGGGCATCGCGGTCGATACGCACGTCAACCGCATCGCGCACCGCCTGATGCTGAGTCCCAAGACGCACGCCAAGGAGCCGCTCAAGACCGAGCAAGACCTGCTCAAGATTCTGCCGCACGAGTATTGGGAGTCGGTCAACCATCAGTGGATTACCTTTGGCCGCGAGATCTGCGACGCCCGCAAGCCTAAGTGCGACGAGTGCCCGCTGGCAGACCTTTGCCCCAGCGTGCGCGTTTTGGGGTAGCTGTTTGGCGTGTGCTGGCGTGTCCATCTCATGCGCTACCATGACAGGCAATGAAATCCGCCGCATACCCGCCGAGCTTGCCCCGACGGGCTTTTGGCGTTGCAATGCCGGAGGAACAGCATGCTCATTCACCGTATAGCCGCGCAGCTCTACACTGCCGAGGCCTTGCAGACCGTCGAGGCCGGACTCGATGCCGGCGAGGACGTGACGCTGGCCGTGTCGCAGTCGGGCCGTACGCTTATGGCGGCCGCCCAGTTTGCGCGCCGTCCGCGACCGACGGTCTACATTGTGAGCGGCGAGGACGCGGCCGATCGCGCCGCGCGCAGCCTTGCCGCCTACGTGGGCCTTGCGCATGTGTGCCGTTTTCCCGAGCGCAAGGACTATCCGTGGCGCGAGCAGGCGCCCGACGACGCCGTGGTGGCGCAGCGCTGCGAGGCTCTGGGGCGCATCGTGCGCGGGGACAACTGCATCATGGTTGCCTCGGCCCGTGCGCTGCTGCGCTGCGTGCCGCCGGTCGAGAGTCGCTATTGGGAGTCCACCACTTTTGCGGTTGGCGAGGAGATTCCTTTTGACGAGGTGCCGCAGCGCCTGGTGGGCATGGGCTACACCAATGCCGGCGCCGCCGACGCGCCCGGTCTGTTCCGCGTGCACGGCGACACCGTCGAGGTGTTCCCCGCACAGGAAAAGGCGCCCGTACGCATCGAGTTCTTTGGCGACGAGATTGACCGCATCCGCCGCATGGTGAGCTCCACGGGCCAAACCATCGGCAACGAGGACAGTATCGAGATCTTCCCCTGCCGTGAGCTGGCGCTTACCGATGAGGCGGTCCACAACATGCACGTGGCGCTCTACCGCGCAAGCCAAGACGATAGCAAGCTGGCGGCGCTGCTCGAGATGGTGGATGCGCGCATCGTCACGCCCGAGCTCGACCGCTTTTTGCCGGTGATGTACGGCCAGACCGTGAGTCCGTTGGCACACGTGAGCGGCAAGGCGCTTGTGGTTTTGTCCGAGCCGCGCTCGCTGTTCGACGACTGCCTGCGTGCCTACGAGGATATCGAGGCCCGTGCCGGCGAGGCGGGGATTGACCGCCTGGACGGTCTGTACGTGTGCGCTCAACAGCTCGATTTTGGTGCCCAGCAGCGTCTGAACTACGTAAGCCTCATTCGTGCCGGCGGCGCGGTGACGGCCGAGCTCAAGATTGAGCAGCCTGCCATCGCAGGCTCGGACAACCGTTTTATGACGCGCATCCAGGAGGTCGTGGGCAAGCGCTATGCCTGCGTGTTTGCCATCCCCGACCGCGGTGCGCGTGAGTCGATGGAGCTCACCTTTGGCGATGAGGGCATTACCTTTGAGGAATCGCTGACGGCGGCCCCCGAAAACGCCGGCGTAATTGGCGACCACGTGCGCGTGGCAGCGGCAGATTCTGCCGACCGTGCCGCACGCCAGGAGGCCCACGCTTCCATTCGCGAGCGTAAGGTCGACGCGCTCAACGCCCGCTCGCTCGAGGCGGGCGCGGCCCAGGCTGCCGCCGGTGCCGCCGTGCCCACCATCTCGCGCGGACGCGTGACCTTTGTGGACGCTGCCCTGCCGCAGGGCGTGGTGGTGCCCGATGCCAACCTGGCCGTGTTCTCGATCGCCGACCTCAACGCCCGTATGGATGCCAACCGCGCGCGCAGCCGCCGCAAGGTGGACATTACGCAGATCACCTTCCCGTTTAAGCCGGGCGACTACGTGGTGCACGCCACTCACGGCATCGCACTCTTTAGCGAGATTGCGCGTCAGGAAGTGGGCGGCAAAGAGCGCGACTACTTTTTGCTGGAATATGCCGACGGCGACAAGCTCTACGTGCCGCTCGAGCAGGTCGACCGTATCACGCGCTATGTTGGCCCCGACGGCGACAAACCGCGCCTGACCAGGCTCAACACAGCCGACTGGACGCGCGCCACCAACAAGGCGCGCAAGAACGCCAAAAAGCTGGCGTTTGACCTGGTCGACCTGTATACGCGCCGCTCATCAATCGCGGGTATCGCCTGCCCGCCTGACACGCCCGAGCAGATCGAGATGGAGGAGAGCTTTCCTTACGACGAGACGCGCGACCAGCTGGAGGCCATCGCCGACATTAAGGCCGATATGGAGGCGCCCAAGCCCATGGACCGCCTGCTGTGTGGCGACGTAGGTTTTGGCAAGACCGAGGTTGCCCTGCGCGCGGCGTTTAAGTGCGTGGACTCCGGCCGCCAAGTCATGGTGCTCTGCCCCACGACCATTCTGGCCCAGCAGCACTACGAGACGTTCTTTGAGCGCTTTGCCCCGTTTGGTCTGGAGGTCGAGGTGCTCAGCCGCTTCCGCACCCCGGCGCAGCAAAAGCGCGCGCTCAAGGCGTTTGCCGAGGGCACGATCGACGTGCTCATCGGCACGCACCGTCTGCTTTCGGCCGATGTGAACCCCAAAAACCTGGGCCTGGTGATCATCGACGAGGAGCAACGCTTTGGCGTGCAGCACAAGGAGCAGCTCAAGAACCTGCGCGAGCAGATTGACGTGCTCACGCTTTCGGCAACGCCTATTCCGCGAACCATGCAGATGGCCACGAGCGGCGTGCGCGACATGAGCCTGATCACCACGCCGCCGACCGGGCGTCGTCCCGTGATCGTGCACGTGGGGGAGTACGACCCCGACGTGGTAAGCGCGGCGATTCGCCTGGAGGTGGGCCGCGGCGGCCAGGTGTACTACGTGTCCAACCGCGTCAAGACCATCGATGACGCCGTGGCGCGCGTGCACGAGGCCGCGCCCGAGGCGCGCGTGGGCGTGGCGCACGGCAAGATGAGTCCGCGCGAGGTCGAGGACGTGATGATCGAGTTCGCGACCAAAAAGATCGACGTGCTCATCGCCACGACCATCGTGGAGAGCGGTATCGACAACGCGACCGCCAACACGCTGATCATCGAGGACTCGCAGCGCCTGGGCCTGGCGCAGCTCTACCAGCTCAAGGGTCGTGTGGGTCGCTCTGCCACGCAGGCCTACGCGTACTTTATGTTCCCGGGCGAGCTGCCACTCACCGAGGAGGCCACGGCGCGCCTGACCGCACTATCCGAGTTCCAGGACCTGGGCAGCGGCATGCGCATCGCCATGCGCGACCTGGAGATTCGCGGTGCCGGCTCGCTTATGGGCGCCGAGCAGCACGGCAACCTGTCGAGCGTGGGCTTTGACCTGTTTACGCAGATGCTGGGCCAGGCGGTGGCCGAGGCGCGCGGCGATGACGACGCCGGCGTGGAGGCGGCGAGCGTGGGCATTAACCTGCCGGCCGACTACTTCTTGTCCGAGGAGTACCTGCCGGCGGTGGATCAGCGCGTACTCGTGTACCGTAAACTCGCGGCGGCCGAGGACCTGGAGAGCATCGATGAGGTGCAGGAAGAGACCGAGGCCGCGCATGGTGAGCTGCCGTTGGCGGGACTCAACCTGTTCAATCGCGCACGAATCCGCATTCGCGGCGAGCGCCTGGGGCTCGAGAGCGTCACGCTCAGCGGCGGTCGCATCACGTTTTTGGGCGTCGACGTGCCCAAGAAGGTGGCCTTTGAGCTAAAGACCCGCTATGGCGCGGTGAACTTCCCCAAGAGCCGCAAACTGTCGGTGCCCTACAAGGCGGGCGCCGGCGCGGGCAGCGGCCTGGGTCGCGGTCTCGACGCCAACGACGGTACCGGCCCCGTGGCCGCGGCACTCATGCTGTTGCAGCAGTTGGGTGCCAGCGACGACGACTAACGGGTCGACGCTGCAAACGCCCCATTTGGGCACTCTGGTTCCATCGAAAGGAAAGCATGTTCGGATACATCTATAAGAAAGACGTCGCCATTATCGCGGTTGTCCTGTGTCTTTGTCTGGGCGTGGGCAGTTTCTTCGACTATCAGATTTCGAGCGCGCTGTTCAACATCGGCAGCATGTACGGTCGCTTTGTCGAGGCGGCCGGCGAGCTGCCGTTCGAGCTGACGGCGAGCATCGCGGGCGTTATGCTCGTGCGCTCGGAACGCCCCGATTCTAGGGGGAGCAAATGGCTCGCTGCGCTGGGCGTTTTGATCAGCGTGGGTCTGGTGGGCTAAGAGATTGTC
>CABSBK010000025.1 GCA_902475865.1 uncultured Collinsella sp. | reverse complement strand
ACCGATCTCGATAATCTCGGGAGCGGTGGGGGCCAAAAGCGCGAGCGTCACGTGGCTGCCGTTTTCCATAAGGCAGTATCCAAAGATCTGCTTCATGATATTGCGCTGCGAGATGATGCAGGTGAGGCCCACAAAGAAGTGAGCGAAGCTAATAGCGAGCGCAGGCGTTGCGACCTCGGCCGTGGGCAGGCTGATCTGCGTCACGACGGCAAAGCAGATCGCGACCTCGACGGCGATGATGCAGATGGCCCACGCGGGCTTAATGCCAGCCTTGAGCGATGCATCGCTCGGCTCGCCCATCTTCTTGTATGCGCGGTTGAGGATATAAGGGACCAGGACGACCTTGGTGATAAAGGCGGATCCAGCCCACATAAGCAGCTCCTGCGCACCGGTGGTGACACCGAGCGTGGCGAGCAGTCCCACGAGCACCAGCGACTGCACCGCATACCAGCTGATGGCGTGCTTGATGTTCTTTGAGACGACCACCATGGTGGACGTGACGATCAGAAGGCCGCCAAGGATGTTGACGATCGAATAACCCATGTCGTTCTACCTCCTAACCGATCCAGCTGGCCGAAAGCGGGCCGCTGACGATAACCATGATGATGAGCACGATGAACACGAACGCCATCGCGCGGGGAAGCGGGGCTCCCGCAGCGACCTCGTCGCTCGGCTCGCCGGGCAGGCAATAGCCCATCCACTTGAGGAACCAGGCGAAGGTGGCGACGGTCTCGGCGACCATGATGCACACGAGCACCAGGATCGCGACGTTACCGGCACCCACAGAAAAGCCGCCGGCGATGATCTGGAACTTCGAGAAGAACGTGTTCATGGGCGGCACGCCGGCAATGGCGAGCGCGGCGACTCCAAAGCCCACGCCCGAGATCGGGTACTTCTTTACGATGCCGCGAAGCTTGGGCAGCATACGCGTGCCGAGCGTAAAGGAGAACGAACCGGCGATCAGGAAGAACAGCGTCTTGGCGAAAGCGTGGTTAAAGATGTGGCACACGGCGCCGTCAAAGGCCAGCTGGCTGCCAAAGACCGAAAGGCCCAGACCAAAGAACACATAGGAGAGCTGGGCGATCGTGGAGAAGGCCAGCAGACGCTTCATGTCCTTTTGCGGCAGGTACATAAGGAAACCAAAGAGCATGGTGACCATGGCGTCGATAATGGCGACCCAGCCCACGATCTCGGGAATCTCGCCGGCAGAGACGAGTGCACGCGCGAACACGCACACGCCGACCTTGACCATCGAGGCGCCATGCAGGTAGGCCGAAACAGGCGTCGGCGCCTCCATGGCCGAAGGCAGCCACATGTACATGGGAACCTGTGCGGACTTGGCCCAGGCCGCAAACAGCACAAGCAAAAGGACGATAGCCTTGAGCTTGGCGTCGAGGCCGGCAATCGCGGTGATGGCGAAGGTGCCGGTGTGGGCAAACACGATGGCGGCGCCCAGATACAGGCCGAGCGCACCGATATGCGTAATGATCAGGGCCTTCATGCCGGCCTTCTTGGCCGTAGGCGACATGTAGTAGCTGATGAGGCCCCAAGAGCAGGCACCCGTGATCTCAAAGAACACGAGCTGGCCCAAAAGGGTCGAGCTGTACACAAGGCCGGCCATGGCGCCGATGAAGGTCGCGAGGTACGCGTAGAAGCGACGACGCGGTGCGTCGGGATGCTCACGGTTATTCTCGCTCATATAGGGAATCGAATAGATCACGACAAGCAGGCCGATACCCACAAAGGCGGGCGCGAGCAGCGTGCTCATGCGATCGAAGGTGAATCCCATGACGAGGGTCTGCCCAAACGAGATCAGGGAGACCTGCGTGTCGGGCATGCCGGCGCCAGCGAAATTCGCGGCGAGGGCGATGGTGCAGACCGTCGAGACGGCGGCACCCAAAACGCTGAACCACTTGGCGTACGGACGGGGGAACAGGGCGACGAGCACCGAGGCCACCATCGGGGCCGCGATAGCGACCAAGCCGAGAAGGGACAGACTGACTGCAAATGACATTGTTTCTCCCTTCTCCTACACGCCGACGACCACGAAGACAAACGCCAGAACGGCGATGCCGACGACAGCCCAGGTCTGATTGCCAAGTACCTTAAAACGCGAGCGCGAGCAGGAGTTCTCGATCACGCCGCATACGACAAAGTCGATCAGGCACTTCACCAGGAAGATGACTGCACCCAGAACGGCGGCGGCGCCCACGGTCGCGGGCTCGCCCCAAGGGATGAAGATCGCGCAGAACCAAGCGACGACCAGGACCTGTTTCATGGACATGGCAAGCTTGGCCATGGCAAGCGACGGGCCGGAAAGCTCGGCGAGCGGACCTTCCTGGAGCTCCTGCTCGGCCTCTGCCTGGTCAAACGGCAGCTTGCCGAGTTCCATGTAGCAGGCAATCGCAAAGGCGATGCCGGCGAGGATCACGGCGACCGGCGCGTCGATGGCGCCCGTCATGATGTGCTGACCCATGGTGGCGATGTCGGTGGAGCCGCAAACCAGGGCGGCGGCAAACAGCGCCAGCAGCATGGACGGCTCGATGAGCACGCTCATGAGCAGCTCGCGGACGCCGCCGATACCGGCGTAGGCGTTGGACGAATCCACACCGCAGAGGGCGAAGAAGAAGCGGGCGAGCGCCAGGCTGTACATGATGGTGATGGCGTCACCAAAGACCGGGATGGGGCTTTGTGCCGTAAAGAGCGGCAGGCCCATCGCGAGCATAAAGGCGACGGCGAAGAACAGCGGCGGCATGATGCGCAGCGCAAAGCTCGCATCCTCGCTCTGGGACTCGGGGCGCGCAAAGAGCTTGGCCAGGTCGCGATAGTCCTGCATGATGCTGGGGCCGCGACGGTTGTGCATCTTGGCGCGGATCACGCGGCCGAGACCGGAGAAGAACGGTGCGACGGCCATGACGACCACGCCCTGCAGAACGGCAAGTACGATGTTGTTCATGCTCTCCCCTCCTTAACCCATTTGCACGGCGAGCACGAGGAACACCACGAGTGCCGCGACGATGTAGCAGATATAGATGCTGTAGTTGCCGCCCTCGAGCTTAGTCGCGAGGTCGGCGAGCTTCTCGACACCCTTATGCGGGGCATCGACGAGAACCTTGTCGGGTACGGGCTCCACAGCCTCGGCCACACCAGTGAGCTTCTGGAAGAAGTGCGCGATGGACCAGCAGACGGCCGTGCAACGGTCGCGCAGCGTGTAGAGCGGCTGCATAAACCAGGACACCTCGGAGGCAAAGGTCGTGGCCACGACGGGCATATGCTCGTTGGGAGCATAACCGCATGCCCACGGCTGGGACTTCTGCACCTTGCCGACGGTCTTGAGCTTGCGATAACCGCAGGCAAGGCCGACGAGCACCACGAGCGCAATGGCGATCGCGGGCGTGGAGGTGGCGGCGCCGGAGTACTGGTTCATGAGCTCCATGCCCTCGGCGGCAAACACGCCACCGTAGGGATGCAACACGGACGCGGCGACATCGACCAGCACGGGCGCGATCACGGGAGCGCCAATGCCCAGCACGACGCAGATGGCCGCGAGCAGGCCCTGCGCAAACACCATGGGGGCGGGAACCTCCTTGGCATTGGCCGCGGCCTCGGAGCGGGGCGTGGAGGCAAAGGAGACGCCATAGGCCTTGACGAAGCACGTGACAGCCAGCGCGCCGGTAATGGCAAGCGCGACGGCAGCGAACACGGCCACGATCATGACGGCCTTGTCGCCCTGCATGGCGGCGTTAAACAGCGACTGGTAGGTAAACCACTCGGACACAAAGCCGTTGAAGGGCGGGATGGCCGAGATGGCAAGCGCGCCAATAAGGAAGCAGATGGCCGTTGCCGGCATACGACGGAACAGGCCGCCCATCTTCTCCATATTGCGCGTACCCGTGGAGTACAGCAGCGCACCGGCGCCCAAGAACAGCTCGCCCTTAAACATCGCGTGGTTAAACGTGTGGTAGAGGGCGGCCATCAGAGCCAGGACGGCGACGCCGACCGAGTTGAGCGCCATGGCGGCCATGGAGGCGCCGACACCGAGCAGAATGATGCCGATGTTCTCGACGGAGTGATAGGCCAGCAGGCGCTTGATGTCATGCTCCTGCAGGGCGAAGGCCACGCCGAGAACCGACGAGATCGCACCGAAGACCATGACCATAAGGCCCCACCAGACCTGAACGCCCGAGGCGGAGAGCAGGTCGAGACCAACCTTGAGGATGCCAAAGATACCGATCTTGATCATGCCGCCGGACATGAGGGCCGACACGTTGGACGGCGCCTCGGGATGTGCCTTGGGCAGCCAGCCGTGCAGCGGGATGATACCGGCCTTGGCGCCAAAGCCAAAGAAGGCGAGCACAAAGCACACGGATGCGACCGCGGGGCTAAACTGCGTAGCGCGGAAATCCGCAAAGGCAAACGAGCCGCCGGCGAAGTTGGTCATGGTGAGGAAGCTCGCCATGATGAGCACAAAGCCCACGTGCGCGATCACAAAGTAGAGCCAACCGCCATGGATGGAGTTCTCGTTCTCCTCGATCACGACCAGGAAGTACGAGGTCAGCGACATGAGCTCAAAGGCGACCAGGAACCAAAACACGTTGTCGGCGGTGATGACAAGCATCATGGACGCCACGAAGGTGTTAAAGAAGAAGCCGGCGCGGCCCTTTTTGCCCGGGTACTCATCAAAGTAGTTGAGACCGTAGATCGAACCGGCAAACGCGAGCACCGAGATAAGCGCCACGAACAGGCCGGACAGCTGATTGAGCAGCAGCTGGAAATGGGCAAACGGGAAGAACACGATGGTGTCGACCGACGTGACATCGCCCAGCACGGCCTGGATACCGGCCACAAACGAAAGCACCGCGGCGACGGCGCCGATTAGGCAGCCGGCGGTCTTGGCGGCGTTATCGGCCTTGATCAGCAGAACCGAGGCGAGCGCACCGATGCACGAGACGGCAAGCGATGCGATAAACAGCGTCATGCTATCCATTGTTTACGCTCCCTTCTGCTTTCTCGGAGAGGCCCTGGGCCACAGCGGTAACGTCGACGACGGGACCGTTTTCGATCGAGCGCAGGCGCTTGGCCTCGTCGAGCTCGCGATCGGCCGCGCCGCCCATGACGGTCAGCGCCTTGGTGGGGCACGCCGCCACACAATGCGGGCCGTCCGGATCGAAGGCGCACAGGTCGCACTTGACAGCACAGGTGTACTGGCCGGGAGCCCACGTAAGCAGGCTGCTCAGGGACTTAGGATACGAAGGCGTCGGGTCGCACATGCCTGCGACACCGGCGATAGACGTGCCATCGGGATGGATGGCTCCGAAGGGGCACGCAATGGCGCACAGCCTGCACCCGATGCACTCCTGCTCCTTGACGTGGATGCGATCGCCATCGTGCTCGATGGCATTCACCGGGCAAACCTCGGCGCAGGGGGCACCCTCGCAATGGTGGCAGGCAAGGGCGGCCGAAATACCGCCGGTCTTCACGAGCGCCAGGCGCGGCGTATCCTGAAGGCCCTGCATCCGGTGGGCGTCGGCACAGGCGGACTGGCATGTTCCGCAGCCGATGCACCTCTCCGGGTTGATGTCGATGAAGCGGTTCATCCCCACTTCCTTTCAAAATAACGGGCCGGGCTCCCGAACGTACGGGACGCCCGGCCCAAAAAGCCAACGAGAACGGGACTACACGATTTGATTCACGTGCGTCTCGTCGTCGAACTTGGCGGCGCCGGGCTCAACGTCCTGGGGAGCGGCGGCGTCAACCAGAGCCTGCTTGAGCTCGGTGTACTGACGCTCCACCTCGCCCTCGGCCCAGACCTGGTCGGCGATAGCGTCGACCTGGCAGGCGGAGAACTTGTCCTCGGGCGTATGCGAGACCGGGTCGACCTTGTGCATGGTCAGCTCGTTGCACTTGCCGATCCACCACTGGTAGGTCATGTAGACCGTGCCCTTGTTGATGCGGTCGCTTATGTCGGCGCGGCTGTATACCTGGCCGCGGCGGCTGTGGATCGAGACGATGTCGCCGTTCTTGATGCCGCGCGCCTGGGCGTCCGCGGGATTCATGCGAACAAAGCCGGGCTCGTCGGCAAGCAGTGCCAGCGTCTTGCAGTTGCCGGTCATCGAGCGGCAGCTGTAGTGGCCGACCTCGCGGACGGTGCACAGGATGAGCGGGTACTCATCATCGGGAAGCTCGGAGGGCGCCTCCCAGTCGTGCGCCATCAGGTTGGCGCGGCCGTCCTTGGTGGTGAACTTACCACCAGCGAACATGTCGGCCGTGCCGTGGTCGTTCACATCGGTGCTCTTGACGGGCCACTGGGCGTAACCGCCCTCGGGAGCCATCTTCTCGTAGGTTGCGCCCACAAAGTTGGGGCACAGGCTGATGCACTCGTTCCAGATCTGCTCGGTGTTGTCGTAGTGCATGGGGTAACCCATACGCGTAGACAGGTCCGCGAAGATCTCCCAGTCGTGACGGCACTCGCCCTTGGGCGGAACAGCCGCGTCAAAGTGCTGGAAGCTACGGTCGGATGCGGTAAAGACACCCTCGTGCTCGCCCCAAGAGGTGGCAGGCAGGATGACGTCGGCGAGCATGGTCGTCTGCGTCATAAAGATGTCCTGGCAAATAAACAGATCCAGCTCGGAGAGCGTCTTGCGCATGCCGGCCGAATCGGGCTCGGTCTGCACCGGGTCCTCGCCGTAGTTGTAGAAGCAGTGCACCTTACCCTCGTCGACCAGGTGGCCCAGGTCGGTGAGCTTGTAGCCCTCCTCGAGCGGGAGCTTTTCCTCGGGCACGCCCCAAGCCTGGGCAAACTTGGCACGCACAGCCGGGTCGGTGACCTTCTGGTAGCCAGGGTACAGGTTGGGCAGCATGCCCATATCGCAGGAGCCCTGGACGTTGTTCTGACCACGCACGGGCGCGAGGCCGGAATTGGGTTTGCCGATCTGGCCGGCAACGCAGGCGATGGAGGCGATGGTGTGCACCGTCTTCAGGTTCTGCTTCTGCTGGCATACGCCCATACCCCAGCCAATGATGGCAGAGGGCTTCGCCGTGGCGTACATCTCGGCAGCTTGGTGGATCAACGCGGGCTCGACACCCGTGATGTCCTGTACGGATTCGGGAGTGTAGTTCTTGATGGTCTCCCACCACTCGTCAAAGCCGTTCGTATGCTCGGCGACGAATTCCTTGTCGTAGAGGCCATCGTTGACCAAGCAGTTGGCAAAGGCGTTGAGGAACGCGACATTGCAACCGTTCTTGATCGGAAGGTAGAGATCGGCGATACGCGCGGTTTCGATATGGCGCGGATCGGCGACGATGATCTTGCAACCCTTTTCTTTGGCTCGCACGATACGCCTTGCGACGATGGGGTGCGAATCGGCAGGGTTATAGCCGAAGAGGAAAATGCAGCCCGCATCCTCCATACCGGGGATGGAGCATGACATGCAACCTGAACCAACCGTGTCCATCAGACCGAGGACAGTAGGGCCGTGTCAAGTACGGGCGCAGTTGTCCACGCTGTGGGTGCCGATGCACGCACGCGTAAACTTCTGCATGACGTAGTTCGCCTCATTGCCGCCGCCTCGCGAAGAGCCGGTGGTCATGACAGCGTTAGGACCATATTCGTCAATTATGGCCTGCATCTTAGATGCGGTGAAATCCAGTGCCTCGTCCCAGCTTACGCGCTCAAGATCCGCGCCCTTGGTGCGGCGGATCATCGGGTGCAGTACGCGAGGAGTCAAGATCTTGGTGTCGTTGATGAAGTCGTAGCCGCTCATGCCCTTAAGGCACAGCTCGCCCTGATTGGTGATGCCGTTGAGCGGTTCGGTACCCACGACCTGGCCGTTTTGGACCAAGAGGTTAAACTGGCAACCGGCGCCGCAGTACGGGCAGATCACTTTATGCTTCTCCATGACACCCTCCTTCCTTTCTCTGCTACCGATTAATCGGTACGTATTTGACAATCGTTGGGCTTGTATGGCCGCCCGCCTACGCCTCGTTTTCGATGGTGGCGCGGGCACGCTCGGCAGTCAGCTCCGCCAGGCGCTCCTCGTCTACCAGGGTGAGGCCCTTGGTCGGACAAGCCTCGGCACACGCCGGACCGCCGGGACGGTCCACGCACAGGTCGCACTTGAGCACGAAGCTCTTAGTCTGCGAACCCACGCGCACGTCGCCCATCAAGACGGGGACCTGCGTGGTCGCCACGCTCACGGCGCCAAAGGGGCAGGCCATGACGCAGCTCTTGCAGCCGATGCAGTTGTCCTCGTTGACGCCGATGCGATGGTTCTTTGGATCAAAGAACAAGGCGCCCGTGGGGCAGGCCTTGGCGCACGGGGCATCCTCGCAGTGGTGACATGCCACCGGCGCGGAAATCTCGTAGGTGCGCGTTACGCGCAAGCGAGGTGCGGCGATGTTGCCGGGAATATCGTGTGCTTCGATGCACGCCGCCATACAGGTTTGGCACCCAATGCAGCGTGAAGAATCAGCCACGACTCGTTTATTGCCCATGTTGTTCACTCCCTCCTGAATCCCATGCCGGAGAGACCCTGTCGACGTTGCCCCGGACCGCCCGTGGTCCGACATCGGCGTATCGAGTGCATGCGGCGAAACAGGCACTTCGATAGAGTTCCTCCAACGATATACAGGCTAAATATACGCAGTTGCAGGTGGCAAACTTGAGCATAGGCCCTGCAATACGGGTGTATTGCAGGGGTTTTGGCAGGTTGGAATTATTCTCTAGAAGCTATAAAGGTGAGTGTATTACATGCGTACATCCACGAAAGATTTCACGCTCGCTTCTGAAGGATGTAGTACGTTTGTATTATTGTTCAGACTCAATTACTCTAGTGCAATAAAGTGGTTGTTATAAAATTGGCTTTTATTAGCAGATGCTGTATTTGACTATTCATATTGCACGCTCATTAAGGGAGGCCAGTGATGACATCGACTCAAAAACGAGCCATCCTGCAGGTGCGCATTCGCGAGGAAGACAAGCAGCATGCCGAGCGCCTCTACGACGCCATGGGCACATCGCTTGCCGAGGCCGTTCGTCTTTTTGTCGCGCAGAGCATTCTCATGCGCAAGCTTCCCTTTCAGCCGGTCGCCGTGCGCTCAAAGGACGGCACCGCCGCCTATGGATCGCTCAAAGCATATGGAGATCCCAATCGCCGCTCCGAGGAGCGCAATGCCTGGATTGAGTACCTTGCCACGGAAAGCGACGATTCGATTTTGGGTCCCGAGGAAGTAGATATCCATGAGTAGCACCATCATCGACGAGACCGTCATCCTGCGCTATCTGCTCGACGACGACGAGGTCCTGTCGCCGCGCGCCGCCAAGGTCATCGCCACGCGCACCGCTCGCGTCTACCCCGAAATCATCACGCGCGTCGTGGTCACGCTGCGCGACGTCTATAAGGTTCCCCGCGCTGAGATTGCTACGGCCATGAGAAGGCTGCTCGATGAC
>CABSBK010000024.1 GCA_902475865.1 uncultured Collinsella sp. | reverse complement strand
AGCGTCTTTGAATCGATCAAAGTGGTACTCGAAGCCGTTTTCGATAGAAGTCGAAGGAGCCGCAACGGCGCCGAGCGACGAAACACCAAAATGGCATCTGTTGCATTTGTCCTGCCCGTCATAAGCAGCGACCGAGGCTAGCCCGCCTGGCGTCCCTTTCTTATAGTTGGGGCAGCTCGTTCCATAATGCAGATACGTTTTGCCATCGTTGGTACTAGTTGGCCACGCCGCATCGGTATAGAGTTCCGTCGCTCGCACCTCGTCAGTGTTGCGCGGCAACAACGGAATATAGGAAGTGGCCCGGTCTCCGTCTTCGGTTATATATGCGCGATTGACCTCTGCGCTCGCATAGGTATAGAACGCCTTGCGCGCCGCCGACTCCGCCTTCGTCTCGACGCTTGAGCCCTGAGGCGCCTCGTTTGCAAGGCGCAAGCGGTAATAGGCCTTCGCGCGATCGAGCGCCACTTGCGGCTCCCATGTGACGCTCGAGGCATAGTGCGGATTCTCAATATCCGAAAGCTTCGCCAAACTCCTCGCGCGTTCCCACATGCATGAGCAACTGCCGACCGAAGCCGGATCCGACCCGCCGCAATCCGCAAGCCAGGCGCGCTCTTTTGCTTTCGCCGTCTCCTCCGAGGCCTTCTGCAGCTCATCTGCTGCGCGTTCCAGATCTTTCGATGTGTCTTTAATCGCATCAGTCGAGATCTCGGACCCCTCGAGCGCAGCAAAATCCGACTCGGACGTCCTGGGCACGGCAAGCGCCGTACCGGTATAGGTCGCACCCTCGGTTTCCTGCGCCGACACGGCCTGCGTAGCTCGCGCGGCAACCAGATACGGTAGAGCCGTCTCGATTTTCTGCAAGCCCTCAGATGCACTCTTGGCAAACTTGTTGCGCGTTTTAATGATCTCGATCCCCGTGTCGACCATATCGCCCGCGGCAAGCTCGGCACCCGGAATAAGAATGGCGACCAAGCCGGTGCCGATCGTGGCAAACCCCGCTAGGCCCAAGCTCAATATGCTCGCATCCACCACCGTCGCAGCCGTATGGTAGGACGCCACCACATTGGCGCCTGCCAGCGCGCCGCTATCGGCAGCCACCTGGGTGTCCCCCGCGCGCGACATGCTCCATATCGCCGCCGTCGACGAAAACAGCAACGTGAGCACCACCAAGATGACCACCGCAGAGGAGAGCGTGGTATAGGCACCGTCTTCGATAAACAGGTCGATCCCGGCTCGACCCATAAAGCCGCCTCGCTTGCAGCGAGCACGCGGTCGGCAACGGCCCGCAAGCCCCCTCGTCACCTTCAACAGGCAGCGCTTAATCCCATGCAGCAATCCATGAATCATAATCTCCCTCCAGCCACTCGGGACGCGATCGATACGAGACGTCGACCTTAAGCTCGACATAGCCGTTTTGGCCTGCGCTACCCATAGCCTGCGCAAACGCACCGATCACGGGCAGCGGTTTAACCTCGCCGGTAACGGAAACGGACGAGACGCCGCCCGCATCGGCCCGACCAAGCTCGATATCCCACGACAGGGGCCCGCCGGCATGGAAAATCGAAACGTCGGGAACCGCGGCAAGACGGCGGCGGGCAAACTCCTTAATATCCTCGTCATTCCCCACCGTCATCGTGGTCATGAGCCGCGCGGTCTCGGCGGCGGCAGACTCCATGACCGCGCGTGTATAGAGCAGGCACACCGGCTGCAGCGCCAACAGGACGAGCGTCAGAAACGTCGGCAGTAGGAATGCCGCCTCGACCGTAGACTGAGCCCGGTCCTCGCGCGCAACATCAATACAGCACGATGTCCTTAGCACCCGCAGCAGCGTCGACAACCGATGTCGAGGTGACGCCGTGAGATGCCGCCCGCTCGACCAGCGCCGCCAAGCGCCCATCGGCACCGGCACGCCAAAGCCCTGCGATCGCCAGCACGATGGAAAGCAGTGCCACCGTGACGATGGCGTATTCGACCGTTGCCTGGGCAGATTCCTCGCGCAGGACATCATGCATTTCACGACCCCTCCTTTGAGTTCGTTGTCTGCGGGGTCAGGCGGACCACGCGCAGGCAACACGAAGTATCACCAGCATCCGCGGCAACCGTCACCATATCGACCCAGCCGCGTCCGTCACGCACGATGGCGCCCCACACGTTGCCCTTGATGTCGAGATAGCCGCTCAGAGCAAGTTGCGCCGTGGGCACCTCGCGATAGGCACGCAGCATATCCGCCGCCGCCTCGGTCATCGGTCGGCACTCGGACCATGCGAGACGAACAGCGATGGCATTGTTTGCAGATGAACCCGTTGCAGCGTCCGCTCGCTCGTCGAGTGCTTGCAAGAACGTTTGCGCCGTAACGGCGGCATTCGCATCGTCCGCGTCTCGCGCATCGTCTATTTGAGACGCCGCAGCCGAACCCGATCCCGCATCCGCGGCAGCCCCTAAACGTTGTTGCCGTGCTGCGTTAAGCCCCCAAACCGCCACTGCCACCGCCACGACCGCACAGGCGAGCACCAGCAACGCGCCGACGGGACGGGCGCCCTCTACAGGCTGTTGATGCCCTCGCTGATAGCGCTCCATAAATCTTGGACCTTGCCCTTAAATGCGACGATGGCAATGATGGCAATCACCACGAGCACACCGACTAGGATGGCGTACTCGGTGGTGCCCTGCGCGCTCTCCTCCCGCAGCAGTTCTTCGGCACGCTGGCGAGCGTGAATTGACTGGCAAAACGCCAAGCTCCAGACCTTGTCAACAACGTCAGTCATCGTATTCATGTATTCCTCCCTACATCATCCCGCCTGCTCCCAGCAGCGGGCCCAATATGGACAGAAGCAACGCCGGCAAGATGAGCGTGCCGGTGGGAATCAGCAGCTTGACCGGCGCACGCTCAATCTCGCGCTCGACCGCGGCGCGATGGGCCGCGCGAATCTCGCGACTTTGGGCCGCCAGCGTCTCGGCAAGCGGGGCACCGAGAGCAAGCGCCTGCCCCGCTGTGATGGCAAAGGTCTCGAGCGCCCGCACATCCAGGTCGCGCGCGGCCGCCAGAAGCTCATCCTCTCGCGTCCCTACGCCCACCCGCCATGCCATGCAGGCTCGCTCAAGGCGGAGCGCCAACGTCGATCGGCGATTGGCGCAAAAAACCTCAAGCGCCGCATCGAACGAAAGGCCGGCCGAAAGCCCCAGACGCACCACGTCGATCATCTCGGACACCTCGCCGAGCGACACCTGCGCCGTACCACCCGTGCCGAGCATGCCCCTCAACCGTGCTACCAGGACATCGGTCACCGATCGGGCAGCCGCAACAACCAGCAGCGCCTCGCGTTTGCAGACCTGGGCGATCTTGCATGCGTCCGCACGATTGAGCCCTGTCACGATAAACACGCTGAGCGCGCACAGGCATGCCGCGACCCCGACCAGGGCGCTCATAGCTCCACCCGCATAATGCGTCGGATGACCACCAGGGCGACGGCGTTGAGGGCAAGTCCCAGTACCACGGCACCGGCACCCGCCGGCGTTGCAAGGCCGCGGCGAAAGTCGGCCGAAAGCAGCGCCAGCACCGCGCACATACCCGCCGGCATCGCCGAGACCATGTGTGCCGACATACGAGCCTGCGATGTCTTGACGTCCAAGCGGCGCTTGAGCTCAATGCGCTCCCCCACCATGCTCGACGCCTCGGACAACAGGTCGGCAAGCGGGGCACCGGTTCGCTGCGACACCTTGAGCGCCAAGGTGACAAGCGAAAGGCCGGGGGCATCGATACGGTCGAGTAGGTCATCCAACGCATCAGTCGCCGAGACGCCGCAGTCGATCGCCGTCGCCACGCGCAAAAACTCGGTATGCACCGGCTCTTGCGCGTGAGTTCCCACAAACCTCATGCCCTGGGCCAGCGAATGACCCGAGGCGAGCGACATAGAGAGCGCCGTAAAGGCCTCGGGCATGGCTTCTTCCACATCGTGTTGCTCGCGGCGACGGTCGAAGGTGTCGCGAGCGGCGCCTACGCCAAACGGTGCGAGCAGCCCCAGGACAAAGCCGATGGGCGACAGCGATACGACAGTCAGGGCAATGCCGCAGACACCACTCGATAGCAGCAAGCATGCCAGGCGCGCCTCGTCATCCTCGATAACAAGGTCAAGGCGATGTGCTGGAACCAGCGCCGCCCAGGAGCGGGCAATCTTTTTTAGCAGGTCGTTTTCTACCAACTCGCGCGGCAGCTTCTCGACCACCGACTCAAGCGCATGACTGACTAGTTCCGCCGGCGGCACGCGCGACACACGAGGCTCCGCCCCGCACGCCACCGCGGCAGAAAGCCCTGTCAAGCCCCCTACGACGAGGGGCACAACGATCTCCATTCGTCCACCTCCTCTTGTGTGAGCGTTCCCGAGCGCAGGCCCTCCGCGATAAACGGAGGCTCGCGATCGAGCGTCCAGGTGCGCGCGGCGGCATCGAACGTCACGTAGCGCTCAAGCTCCACGCCGCCTGACGTGCCGCGTCGCACCCCCGAATAGGAGGACACGAAACGTCTGCCGTCCGCATGACGCTCGGACATCACGATGCCGTCGAGCGCCATGGCAATCTGCTCCTCGATAAGCTCGCTCGGCAGATCGATGCCATAGCGCGCAAGCAGCGTCAAACGCACCACGGTCTCCTGCTCGGTGCCCGCATGAAGCGTGGTGAGCGATCCGTCGTGCCCGGTGTTCATGGCCTGCAGCATGTCGCAACATTCCGCACCGCGCACCTCACCCACCACAATACGGTCGGGACGCATGCGCAGGGCGTTGGTCACCAGATCGCGGATTGTCACCGCGCCCTCGCCCTCAATTGAAGCCTCGCGCGCCTCCAGGCGAACCACATGCGGGTGATGCGCAAACTTGAGCTCGGCGGAGTCCTCGATCGTCACGATGCGCTCGCCGGTGGATATCTCGCACGACAGCGCGTTGAGCAGCGTGGTCTTGCCCGATCCCGTGCCACCCGCAACCGCCAGATCTTGACGCAGCGACACCGCACAGGACAGCAGTTGCGCATACCAAAGCGGCAGCGACCCCAGGCCCACAAGCTCGTCCAACGAACAGATGCGATCTGAGAACTTGCGGATGGTGAGGATTGGTCCATCAATCGCCACGGGCGGGATCACCGCGTTGACGCGATAGCCCGTCTTGAGGCGGGCGTTGACAATGGGGCTGCGCTCGTCGATGCGCCTGCCCAGCGGCGAGATGATGCGGTCGATGAGCACGCGGATCTGCTCGTCATCCTCAAATGCATGCTCGATGGGATATAAGACGCCGCCGCGTTCAAAGAAAGCCGAGCGGCAACCGTTGACCATGATCTCGGTGACGGTGTCGTCCTCGATGAGCGGCTGCAGCGGGCCCAGGCCCACCACGTCGTCCAAGATCTCGTCGATGATGGTCTCGCGCTCGGGCGTCGCCAGGTCGCCCGGCTCCTCCACGTTGAGCGCCGCCTCCACCGCAGGACGCAATTCCGAGCGGGCGCGCGCCGAATCGATGTATGCGCTGATACGCGCCACCTCGTCATAGCCCATGCGGTCCATCACGGCGCGCTTGGTGCGGCGCTTGACGGCACGGTGGCGCCCCGCATCAACAGGCGCCGCCGCCGCGGCCGCACCGGCTTCCTTAATCCTTGTTTGCAAGCTCATCGCGAATCACCCTCGCGCGACCAGGGAAGACGGATACGTGGGCGCTCGGTGCGCGTCGCGCGGTCGGTGACCATGTCACTCCAGGGACCGACGGCGCAGCCCAGCTCCACGAGCATCTCGCGCGTGGCTTCGCGCACGCTGGTGGCAAAAGCGCTGGTCTGGCCCACCGCCTCGTCAGCACGGCCGAATGCCATGAGCGCCGTCAAGTCCTGCCCGCCGTCGGCGATACGAATCTTGGAGCTCAACGCGCAGGTAATCTCAAAGCGCATGGCGACATCCTCGTCGGCGCCGCGCGCGCCAAACCGGTTGAATACGGCGCTCATGCGCGTACGCGGCACGCCCACACGGCTCGCCAGTTCGATAACGCGTGCCGCGGACGTCGCAGATGACACCGATTGATCGCCCACGACCAGGCAGCGGTCGCTTGCCGCCACCGCGGCCGCCACGGCGTCACCCCAAAAGACCGAGGTGTCGACAAGCACCACGTCGGATTCGCGGCGCAAGACGTCAAGCAGCAGCTCCACCGGACGCGCCATGAGCTCGGCCTGTTCGGGCGCGGCGACCGGGCCCCAAAGCGTGACGCCCGGGGCCACGCGCATCGAGGCGGCCACGATGTCCGATTCGGCGAGTGCGCCCGCAGCCGATGGCTCGATAAGCGTCGCCATGTCATGCGGGGCATCGGCGCCCAACAGGTCGTAGAGGTTTCCAAACATCAGGTCCAAGTCGAGCACGGCAGCACGCAGGCCCAGCAGCGACGCCGCGTGCGACATGGCGGCGACGATCGTCGACTTGCCGCAACCGCCCGAACCCGAGACGGCGCAGACAACCGGAGCTCGATGCGACGGAGCGGCGGCATCCGCCGGCGGCGCGGGGGCAGGCGACGCGGGCACGGACGGCAACGTCCCCGTCTCCCCGGCAGCGCTCATATGCTGCGCCCAAGCCGGCATAGCAGGTTGCTCGGTCTGCGGGACCGAGTCTGGAGACTTCACGGTCGCATCGACACGCACGCTGTCGCTCTCGGCAAGCCCCTCCACCTCGTCGAGCTCATCGACCAGGCTCACGCCATGCACGTATCCCATATCAGCATCCAAAAGATCCTCGCCATACGGCACCGGCTCTCCGATATCATCGTATGCAAAGGGGTCCCGGGGACACCGATCATGCTCGGCTTCCGCTTTTCCACAATCATCAACACGCGGGCCTCTTGTAGCGCGAGGCGCCCCGGATTCCCTATCAACAAAAGCATCGGGCTCAATCGTCATACACCGGCCGTAATCAACCGTTCCCTCGCCCGCGCGTCCGTTGCCGCATATGCTGCGCGCAGCGATAACCTCGGTCGCCCCCGCGCGAAACAGCCCCTCGATATCCGAAGGATCGAGACTCTCTATCAGTACGACCACGCGGCTCACACGTCCCTCGGCCGTCAGGCGCGCAACGGTCTTTCGCACGTCTTCGGCATCGAACAGAGCTGCCGCGATAATCGCTGCCCCACGACGCGACGGAAACGCCCGCGCCATGGACACCAGCCCATCCAGGTCGCCCACGCGAAGCACCTGCGCGCCCGCATCGCGGCCCTCGACTTCCCGCTGCAGCAATCCGTAATCACCGCACGCGCAACATGCAAGCCAGATCGCCTTCATCACTCGTCGCCTCCGCTCTTTTTACCGCGCACCGTGGCGGGAATCGTCAAACTGACCGTCCCCTTGCCCGAAGCCCCCAGCAATTCCTTAACGTCTTCGGGGTCGGCCGCCAGCGTCACCCATTCGATCTTGCCTTCGCGCGTGGCGCCGGCCTCTTCGCTGGTATCGATCACGCGCGCGCCGCACAACCGATCGGTTACGCCGTCCTTTTGCACGTACACGTCCACGTAGCTGCCCACGCCCGTGGCGCCCCCGACCGAATGTTCGGCATCGACCGCCACCGAAACGGCGACCTTGCCTTTGGGCACCTCGAGCGTGTGGGTTTCGGCCTTGGTGTAGACATCGCAAATCACGGCATTTTTAGGAATGCGCGAGGTCGTCACGTCACCGCGCACCTGGCGCAGCTCGGTCGCCGCATCGCGCGGCAGCAGGCTCGCCAGCCATTCCTGGGTTATGACATTGGTCTCGTCGAGGGTCTCGCCCGCATCGATATCGCGCGCCGCGACGCACACCTCGACGCGATCGCCGCCGTACTTGGCCAGCGTCTCGGCCTGGGCCTGCTCTGCCTGCGAGCGAATCGATGACGCGTAAACCATGCAGAGCAGCGCGGCGAGCACGCCCGCGATCAGACTGATGGCAATGCGCTTGCTCTTGTTCACGGCCGCTCCTCTCAAGGTAACACCGGGCAGATGCCCGTACCACCATTGTCCGAGCGGACAAGCAACAAAACGACGCGATCGCGATCTTGGTTTTGAGTGTCAAACCAATTGCCGACCAAAAGCTGACCGGCCCGTCAAGCTCGTGGCAAGGTTTTGGTCAGCACGTCGGCAAAACGCACGTTTAAAGACACATCGGCAAGAAAAAAACCGCCTCCCGCACCATTGGGAGACGGCTGTCATAGATAGATTCAATTACAGATGAACATCGGGATCGAGCATCTGAGCACTCACACGCATGGATGACGCCAAGTTTTGGAACGTCTCAAGGCGCAGGCTGTCAATCTGCCCGGCGTCCTCGGCCTCGCGAACGGCGCAGCCCGGTTCGTGAGTATGCGTGCAGTCGCCAAATCGGCACGCACGCGACGCCTCGACGATCTCGGGAAACGCGCGTGCCAAACCCCGCTCATGCCCTACGAGCGGCAGACTGCGCAGGCCCGGGGCGTCGGCAATAACGCCGGCATCACCCGGAAGCGCCACCATCACGCGCGCGACGGTGGTATGGCGGCCCTGGTCATCGCGCTCGCGCACGCCGCCGGTCGCCAACGTATCGTGGCCCAGCAGCGCGTTGAGCAGCGTCGACTTGCCGGCACCCGATTCACCCAGGATCATGGCGCAGCTCCCGGCGGGAACGCAGGCGCGAACCTCGTCCAGGCCACGGCCCTCGGCAGAGGATGTCACGATTACGCGCACGTCCGGACCCACCAAGCGGTGCACGCGGTCCAGATCGCGCTCGAGCTCGGAGGCCTCGCAACGGTCGGCCTTAGTGAGCACCACCATCGGCTCGGCATCGCAGTCGAGTGCCAACACCAGCGAGCGCGCCACGCGGTCGAGCAGCACCTCGCCGGCACCGAGCGCCTGCACGATCAGAACGCTATCCACGTTGGAGCAAAGCACCTGACGCTCGCCGCGAGCGCGTCCGCGCCAACGCTCAAAACTCGTGCGGCGCGGCAGCACGCACTCGATCACGCCCATGTCATGCCCGGGCGCACGACGCACCGCCACGCGGTCGCCCACGGCGGGCAGCAGAACCTCATCCTCGCCACGCGATTTGGCAAACCCCACGGCATGCTCGGCACGAAAGGTGTCGTCGGCAGTCGCCACCAGCGGAAACCCGCGATCTAGGCGCACCACGGCACCAAGTTGCATCTGCTCGGGCTCCTCTACCTGGGCGCAAAAGTTGTCAAATGCCGCCCGCTGAGCATCATCGACCGGCAGGTCGTCGAACGCCGGAACATCCTGCAGCGCGTCGAGTCCCGGCACGCTTGCCAGCAGCTCCTCGGCAGACGCGGGGGCCTCGGTCGCAAGCTTCCGACGACGATCGCGCTTAGCCCGCGCCCCCGTCGTCTTTTTCTTCGCCTTAGCCTTAGCCTTGCCCACAAGCGCCTCCCAGCACCACAAATCACAACTGAGCAGGTATTTTACCCACAAAAAAGAGCCGGTCGAGCAAACGCTCGACCGGCTCACATACTTTCCCTTAGCCCTTCTCATCCGCACGGGAGAAAAGCCAGCAAGGATACCGCAGGGCCCGCCCGCCGGGAGGGGTTTCCTAAGGGCACATCC
>CABSBK010000023.1 GCA_902475865.1 uncultured Collinsella sp. | reverse complement strand
CAAAAGCTATCGAAAGCTCAATTGTCAACTTTCCGTGAACGGTCGAATATCGGGTGTGAACGTGCTTCTTTTTTGGCGGCGCCTTCAGAATGAGACTCTTTATAGCCCGTCTACGTGCGAACTATCTGCTGCGCATGCATTTGGGACATGCCATTCCGTTCATTCGATTCATTCGAATTTGCCTTGTTCTTTTCATATCGATACGTTATATTTCGATTACGAAAGGCGCATCTTTTGCCTTTTGTTCAAAAGGAGCGGCATATGGCATCTACTTCAGACCTTTCACCGGCCGAGCGTCAGCGATTTATTATGAATTGGCTGGCCGAAAAGCCAAATATCTCGGTATCCGACATCGTTCGCCGTTTTTCGGTTTCGGAAGTCACCGCACGACACGACCTCGTCTCACTGGAATCCGAAGGCAAGCTGCGTCGCGTACGCGGCGGAGCGGTATCGCTTTCTCGCTCCAACGCAATCTCGTATCCCGAGGAGCGCATCAATGTCCAAGTCGAGGCCAAGGAGGCCATCGCCGCAACCGCAGCAACTCTTGTTGATGATGGCGATGTTCTGGTAATTGATATCGGCACCACAGGCTTTTACTTCGCTAAAGCCCTCATGGACAAGCATGAGATCACCATTATCACCGGCGATCTTGCAATCGCGAACTACGCCAGCTTCAATCTCCCCAATGCTTCGGTAGTGCTGCTGGGCGGCTCCGTGCGCAAGGGCCACCTCTATCTCGCGGGCGCACTAACGCTCGACTGCATGAGCAAACTACATGCCGACAAGGCGTTTGTCAGTGCCGACGGATTCCACCCCGACCACGGCTTTACCGTCGAGCACGACTTCTCGGCCATGATTAAGCATATGTACCTGGCCAACTCAAACCAGGGCTATATGATGGTTGACCAGGGAAAGTTCAACAAGACCAGTTTTTATCAGTCCGCGCAAATCGATGACCTCGATGGCATCATCGTTGATGGAGACGACGAGGGCATCATGACGGCGGCGATCGAGAGCAGTCGCAGTCATCCCAAGCTCTATATTGCAAAATAGCTCAAATGGCCGGGTCGCCCCCCACTGCGGGCGACCCGGCTATTTATTAAATCAACCCAAAGTGGTGCATGGCGGTGACAGTGCCGTCGTGTGCGACATCGTCGGTCACGTAGTCGGCGACCGCCTTGACCTCGGGCATGGCGTTGCCCATGGCGACAGCCGTCTCGACCGCAGCGAGCATGCCCAGGTCGTTACCCGAATCGCCGAAGCCAAAGGTGCGCGCGTTGCCGGTGCGACCCAGGTATTCCAGCGCTCGCGCCACGCCCACGCCCTTGTCAATGCCCTTGGGGCTCAGCTCGCGATTCTGACCACCGGTGTTGCACAGCGCAAACTCGCGGTCGATAAAGCCATCATCGTTGGCTACGCGAGCCAGGTCGCTCGCGACGATGCACACCTTGCCCACGCGCAGACGGCCGTCGACGCGCATTTCCTCGGTGCTGTGCACCACAGAAGTGCCGATCAGAGACGACTGCTCAACACCCGCGGGTTCCAGGGCAAAAGTAGCCACGTTGGTCTCGAAAAAGGCCTCAATCCCTGCCGCGGCCATACGGCGTGCGAGCTCCGCGATAACGTCCTCGTCAAAGCAGTCCTCATGCACCACGCGTCCCTCGATCTCGAGCGTCGCTCCCGCCATGGCAACGACACCCGCAGGCTCCAAAGCGCGCAGGCCATCGGCAATTAGCCACAGGGGACGACCCGTGCAGATAAATGCCTGGTGACCCGCATTGCGCAGACGACCAAATGCATCGACAACAGCCTTCGACGGATGGACTGCATTGAAGTCCTTATCGGTCATATCGTCGGGATCGAACGACGTCAGCGTGCCGTCCACGTCAAAAAAGAGCACAGCGGATTCGGGGCACGCATCAATCATATGGGTTCCTTTCGAGAATAAGGGCAAACGAAGCATCCATCATATAATGGAGCGACGCAACCAGAGAGGTCATCCATGGAATTTTACGCAAGCTGCCCCGAGGGCTTTGAGTCCGCACTCGCCGATGAGCTTAAACGCCTCGGGCTTTCGCATGTTCGCCGGCTGAAGGGCCGCGCTACATTTGAGGGCGAGCTCGAGCAAGGCTACCGAGCATGCCTGTGGTCGCGACTGGCGAGCCGCGTGTTCGTGGTGCTCGGGCGCTTTGAGGCGCATGATGCCGATGAACTGTACGATAGCGTTTACGACATCGCCTGGGAGAGCATCGTCCGCCCCGGCGCCACCATCGCCATCACCGCCCGCGGCGTGACCGAGCAGCTGCGCAACACGCGCTTCTCGGCCCTGCGCGCCAAGGACGCGCTGTGCGACCGCCTGGCCGAGACCACGGGTCGTCGCGCCGATGTCGATGCCGCCGACCCCGATGTTCACCTACTGCTTTCGCTGCGCCAGCGCCGCGCGAGCATTAGCCTGGACCTTTCGGGCGACCCGCTGTTTAAGCGCCTGCCGCCCGCAGCAACCCGCGCCGGCGAGGGCGCGCACGTGCTGCGCCCCGACTACGCCGCCCTGGTGCTGGCGCAGGTCAGCTGGACCGCACTGTGCGAGCGCGAGCTGACGGCCGACGAGTACGAGAACGAAGCCCTGCCTACGCTGATCGACGCCTCGTGCGCCGGCGGCGGTCTGCTGCTGGAAGCCGTGAACATTCTGACTGACCGCGCCCCGGGTTTTGCACGCGAGCACTGGGGTTTTGAGGGCTGGCAGCTGCATGATGCCGCCCTGTGGGAGCAGCTGCTTGCCGAGGCGCGCGAGCGCGAGGCGGCAGCGCGCGAGCGCCAGGCGCGCATCGTGGCCGTAGACATCGACCCCGCCGCCCGCAAGACTGCCGAGCGCATGGTCAAGTGTGCCGGCTACAAGCGTTTTGTCGACTTTTGCGCCGCCAAGCCCGCCACCGTGCTGGACCATGCGGGCGCCGTCGCCGGTGCCGCCGTGGTCGCAGACACCACCGAGACCCCGCTTTCGCTCATGCACGACGCCATGACACTCATCGGCGAGCTGCGCCGCGCGCCCGAGCTTACCGCCGCGCCGGTCGCCGCGCTCACCCGCGATGGACTTATGGCCCGCGCGCTCCATGCCGAGCCTGCGCGCTCCATCGCCGTCATGCCCAATAACGAGAAGGCGGCTCTTGATGTTTGGCCCTCGCTCGACCACGCCGCCGCGGCATTCGAAGCTGCGACCAGCGCAGATGCCGAGAAACAGACCGCGGACGCCGTGGACGAAGCCGCCAACACCCCCATGCCCGAACCTGCCGCCACGCTCGACCTAGGCGACGGCAAGCCGCTGCCCGTGCTCATCCCGGAGTCCGAGCAGTTCGCCAACCGCCTGCGCAAGAACGCCCGTCTGCGTCGCAAGTGGGCCAAGCGCGAGGGCGTGAGCTGCTATCGCGTCTACGATGCCGACCTGCCCGACTACTCCGCCGCCATCGACCTGTACGAGGGCTGCCCGCAGACGCCGGGCCGCTGGCTCGTCATCGCCGAATACGCTGCGCCCAAGACCATCGACCCCGCACTGGCCCAGGCCCGCATGCTCGACATTCTGGCCATCGCACCGCGCATCCTAGATGTTCCCGCCGAGCACGTGCACGCCAAGGCCCGCATGCGCTCACGTGGCGGCTCGCAGTACGGCAAGCAGGGCGCCGGCAAGGGCGCATCGAGCGAGCGCGCCAACATCGCACGCCGTCGCCTGCCACTCATCGAAGAAGGCGGGCTCACCTTTGCCGTCAACTTTGACGACTACCTGGATGTGGGCATCTTCCTGGACCACCGCGTCACCCGCAACCTGGTGCGCGAGCACGCCAAGCAGGCGCGGCGCTTCCTCAACCTGTTCGCCTACACCGGCACCGCCACCTGCTATGCGGCAGACGGCGGCGTCGAGGAAACTGTGACGGTCGACCTTTCCAACACCTATCTGGACTGGGCCGAGCGCAACATGCGACAGAACGGCTTTGTGGGGCCGCAGCATCACTTTGTGCGCGATGACGTGCTCGCCTGGATTCGCGACCAGCGCCAGACGCGCAACCGCTGGGATCTGATCTTTGTCGACCCGCCCACGTTTTCGAACTCGTCCAAGATGGGCCGCCGCACCTGGGATGTCCAGCGCGACCATGTTGAGCTTTTGGCCGGCGTATCTCGCCTGCTCGCGCAGGGCGGTCATGCCATCTTTAGCTGCAACCTGCGCGGCTTCCGCCCCGAAACGCGCAAGCTCGCACGCGCGGGCGTGGTGCTGGAGGACATTACGGCACAGACCATCCCCGAGGACTTCGCGCGCAACCAGAAGGTGCACCATTGCTATATCGTGCGCCGCCTGCCCATCGAGGACGCCATGGCCGAGGTCGGCTTTAGCGCCGAGGAGATTGCAGAGCGAACCGAGGAGCTGCGCAGCCCCGAAGCCCGCAAGCCTCGCGCAACGGCGCCCGCGCACGCGCAGACCGGCGACCGAGGGCCGCGCGGCGACGGCAAGCCTGCCTGCGCCGGCAAGCCCAAAAAGAAGAAGTTCTACGCCAGCAAGCCCAAGGGCAAATAAATAAGTTGCGGTGAAATAGTTCCTAAAAAGCCTGGTAAAGGCCCAAACGGGAACTATTTCACCGCAACTCATATTGGGATGGTGGTTGGCGATCTAGCCTTGGGTGACCAGTCGGTAGCCGATACCCACGTGCGTTTGGATATAGCGCGGATGCGCGGGGTCGGATTCGATCTTCTTGCGCAGCGTGCCCATAAAGACGCGCAGGCTCGCCAGGTCACTCTTAGTTGCCGTGCCCCAAATCTCGTGCAGGATAGACTGGTGCGTCAGCACCTTGTCGGCGTTATGCGCCAGCAGGCACAAGAGCTTGTACTCAATCGGCGTCAGATGCAGCTCCTCGCCATCCATCGTGGCGATGCCGGCATCAAAATCGATATGCAGCTCACCGGTATCGAACGAGCCCTCGGAGGCAACGCCGCCCGTTTGCGCATACGAAAGGCGCCTGAGTGTCGTACGGATGCGCGCGAGCAGCTCTTCGACCGAAAACGGCTTGGTCAGGTAGTCGTCGGCACCGGCATCGAGCGCGCGGATCTTGTCCGCATCCTCGCTGCGCGCCGAGACCACAATGATCGGCATGCCCGACCATGCGCGCACCGACTCCACCACCTTGACGCCGTCCATATCGGGCAGACCCAGATCGAGCAGCACAATGCTCGGTGCCTGCGATGAGGCGGCGGCGATGGCGGCATGGGCGGTCTCCACGGCCATATGGCGCAAGCCATGCGCCTCGAGCGCGGCAACGATAAGGTTACGAACGGCGGGATCATCCTCAACGACCAAGATGAGCGGTTTTACGGCAGAGTTCGGCACAGCGCTACTCCTTATCAAACGAAACGTCGGCGACGGGAAGCTCAATCGTAAAGACCGAGCCGTGCGGGTCCGCCGCGGCAACCTCTATGCTACCGCCATGCGCCAGCGCAATGGAGCGGCAGAGCGAAAGACCCAGACCCACGCTGCGATGGCTGTCGGCAAGACCGTGGTTGGCGGTGTAGAACGACTCAAAGATTCGCTCGCGGTCCTCGGGCGCAATGCCCGGGCCGTCATCGGCCACCGAGCACGCCACGCGTCCATCGTCGACGCCAATCGAAATCACAATGTGCGAGCCTGCGGGCGTATACGTGATGGCGTTGTTCACCAGATTGACCACCAGCTGCACCATCAGACGCGCATCGACGTTGACGAGCGCCGGCTCGTCGCACGGCACCACCTTAAGATCGTGCTCACGCACGGCCGGACTTACGTGGCGCAGCGCCTCCTCGACGATATCGTCCATGAGCTCGAGCGTAGTCGACAGATGCATGCCGCCGCCCTCGAGCTTGGTGATGGCGAGCAGGTTCTCGACAGTGGCGTTGAGCCACAGCGCATCCGAGCGAATGGATAGAAGCAGGCCGCGGCGCGTCTGGGCATCGAGCACCGCGGTGCCGGTCGAGCCCTGGTCGAGCAGCACGTCGGCATTGCCCGAAATACTGGTGAGCGGCGTGCGCAGGTCGTGCGAGATGGAGCGCAGCAGGTTGGCGCGCAGCTGCTCGTTTTTGGCGAGCACCGCCGCCTCCTCGCGGGCCTCCATGGCGCGGGCGCGATCGAGTGCCAGCTCGCCTTCGCTCACGATGGCATCGGCAAGTGTCCGTTCCTCGTGTGTTAGCACGTCGGGCTCGGCAACGATAGCCAGCACGCCCACCACCGAGGCGGGGTCGCCCGAGCGCACGAAGCCGTCGCCCGTGCGAACCGTCAGGTAGATGCCATAGAACGCCGATCCGCCAAACGTGGCGTCAAGCGGCGTTCCCACATAGGCGGACGCCGAGAGCCGCGGCGGCATCTGCGGCGCCAGCTCGTGCACCGGGGCGGCATCGCCCACGGCCGTGTACGTCGCACGCGGCAGCAGGTCATCGCCCTCGGCGTCGGTGCTGTACCACACGACCGGACAGCCCGAAAGACGCGCCAGCTGCGTGGCCATGGCGTGAACGATCTGATGCTGATCGGCGCACCGCTGCAGCATGCGATTGGTCTCGAGCACCATATGCGTGCGGCGGTCGCTGGCGGCAGCCTGTGCCAAGGCGCGGCGCAGGGCCAACGCAATCGAGCTCGACACAAGCGAGACCACGAACATGATGAAGAACATGCCGGGATAGCCGCGGTCGATAAGCGACAGCGAGTAGCGCGGGTCGACAAACAAGAAGTTGTAGAGCGCCACGGCGGCAGCCGAGCTCAGCAAGCAATACAGGCGACTCCAGGTAAAGAATGCGCACAGCTGAACGGCGAACACATAGACGATCATGATGCTCGGCGCGAGACCCGGATGGTCGAGCAGCGCGCCCACAATCGTCGCCGCGACCAGCAGCCCCACCGATACGCAGGCGTCATACAGAGGAGTGCGGCGCGTCAGCGTTGTGCGCCGCCACCAAAAGCTATCGGCAATATCGCCGTCCGTACGGACGTCCATCAGCGTCCCGCCCCTCTCTCAAAAACAAAAACCACCACAAAGGGGACAGGCACCTTTGTGGTGGTTTCCCTTGTGGTGGTTCCAAGTGTATAGCCTTTGCAACCTGCGGTCGTTAGACAAACAGCACGTGCGCGAGCAGTGCGCACACGCACGCCGCGACAAGCAGCGTCACCACGATCGAGATCACACGGTCGGCCATGTCCATGTTGGCACGATTCGTAAAGAACCGATCTTCGGCGGCGTCGACGCGCGCCTCACGCACCAGCTCGGCAGCAAAATCGCAACCGTCAAGCACCTTTGCATCCATGGTTTCCTCCCAGGACTCAATCCCCGTCATTACAAGCCCGCCCGTTCGCAGACAAACCTCGAGCGTCGACTACGGCCGCTCGTTGGGAGCCAGGCGCTGCATCTTGTTCACGGCCTTGAACTTGGTGAACAGCGGCACGTACTCAAAGCTCACGTTGGAGTTCTCCAGGCCGTACCAGCGTGCAGGCGTGCCGGCAGCGCGGCGGATGATGTACTTGAGCGTGATGGCCGTACGCTCGCTGGGCTCCACATCGCTTTCGGGCGCCAGAAGCTTACGGATCAGGACGAACTTGAACGTGCCGATGTTACCCGGATCCTTGTAGACCGAGTAGTCATGCGTCTGCGGCGGCAGCTCGCCGGTGGCAGCCAGGTCCTGAACAACCTGACGCAGGTAGGCATTGACGCGCTGGTTGATCTTGTAGCCCAGGTACAGATGCACGCGGAACACGTAGTCGGTGCCGAACGTCTCGACCGAATAGGCAAAGGTGTGCGGTTCGTCCATAGTCTCGACATTTACAAACCACCAGGCGCGGGCGCGCTTGGGATGCTTGTCCAAGATCGAGTAGACGATATCGCGGTCGATGTAGTCGGTATGGGTGTCCTTGGTCAGGTACACGACGTTGTCGCTCATGCGCTCGTAACGGTCGTCGTCGCGCAGGCGCTTGAGCTGCGGCAGGTAGCTGCGCAGCGGCAGCAGCGTAAACTGGCGCTGCTCGACCGCCGTGCCGTTGTACCAGCACACCATAATGCCCATGATGAGCGCAGCCATGAGAATGGTGAAGTAGCCGCCGTGGAAAAACTTGGTGAGCGAGCTCACGAAGAAGAAGCCTTCGAGCAAAAGGAAGAAGGCCGCGAAGATCCACGGAGCAACCTTGAGCTTGCGCTCCTCGTGCAGGTAGAAGAAGAGCAGCAGCGTGGTGCACATCATAGTCAGCGTAATGGCAAGGCCGTAGGCGGCTTCCATATGCGCCGAGTTCTGGAACAGCAGCACCACGATGACGCAGCCGACAAGCATGACGTTGTTGACCATGGGGATGTAGAGCTGGCCCTTGGTCTCGGCAGGGTAGAAGACCTGCATGTGCGGCATGAGGTCCAGGCGGCTGGCCTCGGACACCAGCGAGAATGCGCCGGTGATGAGCGCCTGCGAGGCGATGATGGCCGCGACGGTGGAAAGGCCGACGGCAAACGGGCGCAGGCCCGGGGCGAGCATCTGGTAGAACGGGTTGAGGTCGGCAATGCCCATGAGCTCGGGGTTGGCAGCGTTGTTCATAAGCCAAGCGCCCTGGCCCATATAGGAAAGCAGCAGGCAGCACTTAACGAACGGCCAGGTGGCATAAATGTTGCCGCGACCAACGTGGCCCATGTCGGAGTAGAGCGCCTCGGCACCGGTGGTGGCGAGGAAGCAGCTGCCCAGAATCATGATGCCCGCGTGGTTGTTTGGGCTCAGCAAAAAGGCGATGCCGCGCACCGGGTTGAGGCACAGCAGCACGGCGGGGTGCTGGAAGACAAAGAACAGACCCGTGCCGCCCAGGAACAGGAACCACAGCGTCATGATGGGGCCAAAGGCGTGACCGATCTTGGCCGTACCGATGCGCTGCACCAAGAAGAGCACGATGATGATGGCGAGCGTAATGGCGACGACGCGACCCTGGTCATCGCCCAGCACGGCATGGACCGCCGGGATGGTGCGCAGGCCCTCGATGGCCGTGGTAACGGTAACGGCCGGCGTCAGGATGCCGTCGGCGAGCAGCGCGGCACCACCCAGCATGGCGGGGATGATAAGCCACTTGCCACAGCGCTTGACCAGGCTGTACAGGGCAAAGATGCCGCCCTCACCATGGTTATCGGCGCGCAGCGAGATGAGCACATACTTGATGGTGGTCAGCAGCGTGACCGTCCACACGACAAGGGAGAGCGCGCCAAGCACGAACTCCTCCGTCACGCTTCCGATGCCGCCGTTGCCGGCAACGAGCGCCTTGGTTACATACATAGGGCTGGTGCCGATATCGCCGTACACCACGCCCAGCGTGACGAGCATCGCCGAGATGCTCACAGGAATCGCAGCGTGCGAGGCTGCCTCCTTGGCCTTTTGTTCCATAAGCCGGTTTCCTCCCAACTTTAATGTTCGAAGGGATTATAAGTAATCGGCCCATGTTTGAATGGCACTGTTTTCCCAGCTAGATAAACATTTATACGGCCTTTAGGCTACCGCGGCGATATGGAATGTGACAAAGGGACTGTCCCTTTGTCACATTATTCGGAGCGCAGGGCTTCGA
>CABSBK010000022.1 GCA_902475865.1 uncultured Collinsella sp. | reverse complement strand
GCCCATCTTCAACTGGCGTTTCTGCTCGCCTCCCTGGCGCGCAAGGCCGGCGGCGACGCCAAAAGCACGTTCTCGCTTAAACGTGCGTTTCCCATGTTTGTGTTGTTCTTTGTGCTGGCGAGCGTGATCACCACGGTGCTTCAGCTTCCTGCGTCCATTACGGCGCCCATCAAGGAGCTGTCGAAGTTCTTTATTGTGATGGCCATGGCGGCTATTGGCTTTAATACCGATATCGTCGAGCTGGTCAAAAAGGGCGGCAAACCCATCGCGTTGGGCTTTTGCTGCTGGATTGGCATTGCATGCATGAGTTTGGGAATGCAGCACGTGCTGGGAATCTGGTAGAGAAGTAGCTGATTTGCGTGTTGCGTGCTGGCGAGCGCATCCTTACGGTGGAGCGATAGGAGCTCTTGCGGGTATGGCTTGTCCGCAGGTTGATAGGTCCCGAAGAGCTCTTATCGCCCCGCCAGGATGGCGATGCGGGGCAATTCATATACTCGCAGGACGGCGACTTTTGCCCTATAGTGTTTGGTGAGTAATATCGTTCAATTTTGAAACATTCGGTCGTGCGACCGTCGGCGGTTGCACGTCGCCGCGGACAGGGGCAAATCATGGATAGCGATGCCAAGCTGCAGATTCTGATTGAGGCATTGTCCGCAGCCGGAGCATCGGCGCTGGCAATCGACGAGCGCGGTGGCGTTGTGATCTCGACTATGAGTGACGCGGCGCTCGAGCAGGATATCGCTGCTTTTGTTTCCGAGCGTCTCGCTCGCGTGGGCGATGGGGCGCGCCTGGTGATGGGCCACGAGGGCGTGCGGTTGAGCTTGACGGTGCGCCCGACGGCCAAGGAGCGCGGAGCGCTTTGGGTGGTCGTGGCGCATGAGGTGCGCGCCGCTGCGACGCATGCGGGCATCGAGTGGCTCAATGCCGACGAAGTCGAGGCTCGCTACGCGTCGAGCACGTACGGCATCGTCGAAGACACGGCGGCGGTCGCTGCCCCCGTACGGGAGAGCTATGCGCGTGGGGTGCCCCTTATGCTCGAGGGTGAGCTGGGCGCGGGGCAGGATCAGATTGCAAGACGCCTGTACCTGGATGGACCCTATGCCGATCAGCCCTTTGTGTCCGTTGCGCTCGATGAGCTTACGGATCGCGGCTGGCGCCATCTGCTCAAAAGTTCCGAATCGCCGCTATTCCAAACGGGGCTGACACTTTGTATGGGCGGCTGGCATGCTGTTGGCCCCCAACGTCTGCGCGAGCTCGTGTCCGCAATGATCGACACGGCGCTCGCAACTCGTTGCCATGTGGTGTTGACGGCAAACGATATGCCGGGCGGCGGCGAAAGCGATCAGGCTGCTTTTGTAACCGAGCGTCTGGCCTGTGCAGTGAGTGTGGCGCCGGCGATTGCCGAGCAGAACGGCGCGTCGGAAAAGGTTGCGCGCTATCTGGGGTATCTGGCAGATATGTTTAAGACGGGTGCCCCCATGTTGTCCGCCGCCGCGGCAGAGACGCTCGATGCGTACCGTTGGCCCCGCAATTACCTGCAGCTGCGTGAAGTCTCTGAACGACTCTATATATTAGTGGGGGCTGGAACGGTGGAGCGCGCCGTGGCGAAAGAGGTGCTTGCCCAGGAGGACGTTATCAAGACCGCGACCTTTGGCGCCCCGGCGCTCGAAAGCGATTTGTACATCTTGCGTCCCCTGGCCGATACCGAGCGCGATGTCGCACGGTTGGTCCTGCAGCACCTTCACGGCAACAGGACACGTGCGGCAGAGGTGCTCGGTATAAGCCGCACGACTTTATGGCGCCTGCTGAAGGACAACGACCGCTGAGCGAGGCGCCGTGACCGCGTGCGGCGCGTGTGATACAGTCCAAAGAAGCATTGTTTCGATTGTGTTACGGCGTGCGGGGGAGTATGGCGGAGACTTCAAAAACGAACCGAACAAAGCGAAGTGCGGCGCCGGTCGGCCGGCGTACGACTTCGCGGACGTGGGGCAAAAGCGCCTCGGGGTTCGACGGCTCGTTCAAGCGCACAAAATATGGCTATCCTTCGGCAAGCGCTCGCTTGGCAATGCAGGCCGAGTCCTCGTTGTGGGGACGAAGGCGCGTGGTGGGCTCAAAGCTCAAGCACGATGGAACGCTCGGCTACATTAGCCGCGGTGCTGCCCGCCGTAGCGGCCTCAATCCTGCAGGCTGGCATCGTTACGTGCCGATCGTGGTCGTTGCCGCGATAATCGTCATCGCGCTCGCGGCGCTCGGATATGCCGGCGACGGCGCGAGTCTGGGCGCGATGTTCAAATCGCCTGAACTTGCGCATGCTGGCACGGAGCTTGTTGAAGGCGCACAAGACCAGACGGGTGTGGCGCCCCAGCGCGGTATGGTCGCAGCTGCTGCCACCATTGCCGATGCTCAAAAGGACGAAGGCGGGCAAAGCGACGACGCCGATGCGAGTCAGACGAGCGAAACGGCAACAACTCCATCGGCAAGATAAGTTGCGAGTGGGGCAGCAAATATGGGACGGGGCCTTTTAGCTGCCCAAGACAGTGGCTCACTCGATGTCAGGCACCAACAGCGAGCGGGCCGCATTTGCGCCAAGGTGACGTGAAATGAGAGGGCGCTGACCTTTTGGTCGCGCCCTCGAAATTGAACGTCAGATTGGCGTTAATGCGGCTCGCGCAGCGTCAACGGTTCCGCCGTTCGTTAGAACGGCGGAACATACACCACGTTGTCGCGGCGCGGCTTTGCTTCGGGAAGCGTGTCCTCGGCGTAGCCCAGAATGCAGTTGCCCACACCGCGCAGGCTCCCGTCGGCGGGTAGACCCCACTTTGCCAGCAGTTCCAGTCCCTTGGGTGAGTCAAAGACCTCGTGCGCGCGGTGGATCCAACACGAATCGACGCCCAGCGCATAGGCTGCGTTGAGCAGGTTGCCCATGGCGAGCGAGCCGTCTTCCAGGTGCGTGGGCGCGCTGCGGTCGACGAGCACTACCACAACGGTCTTGGCGCCGTAGAAGGGATCTCCCTTGCTGCCCATAACTTGGGCGTTGAGCTGCGAGAGACGCTCGACGGTTGCGGGGTCGGTGACGGCGACGAACGTGACCGGCTGGCGTCCCATGCCGCTCGGCGCGTACTGGCCGGCTTCGATAATGCGTGCGAGCTTCTCGGCCTCGACGGGGCGATCGCTGTATTTGCGGCAGCTGCGGCGGTGGATGAGCGCTTCGATAGTCTCCATGTGTCCTCCTGACGTTGGTTTCGATGCCTCGTTCTTACCCGCCGAACCAAAACCGTAATCGCGCAGTCGGCCCCAAACAATGCAAGCTACCAAGTGGAAAAGTTGGTTTGCATAAAACTTCAGCCAGAATGTGACAAACCGGTGGGATGGTTAAACGTTTTATCCCGTCTACCCTGCGGTTTTTTACCACTTGCCTAAATGATGCGCGCATAAGCTCTGATAAAGGTTTTACTAAAGGAGCACCAACGTTTATCAACGCGCCATGGTGGCGCCGGGCCAGGAGGTAACATCATGTTCCAGGCTGGAGATGTCGTCGAGACCGACTTCGAAGGATTTCTGAAGCTGCTGCGTTCCAAGACGCGCGCTTTTGTGTCAATCAACGATCACGAGTACTACATCACGCACACCGATGGCTATTGGCGTGTTCAGGATTGCGAGGCCCTCAACGATAAGGGCCACTTTACTGACTGCTCCGAGCTGGTCAACACGGTCTGCGAGGTCGTCGAGCTGCCTTGGATTTGCGGCAAGAGCCTGCACGACAGCTTCTCGGGCGCTACGGTCTACGAGGCCGTCGCTGCTTAACAGCCAACACTCGATATTCTCTCGCAACCGCCGGCGCCGCCCCCCCGCGCCGGCGGTCTTTTTTGTCGATATGCTTATGTGGAGCCGACCATAAGCAACGAGCTTATTGACGATAGTCAAAACTCGGACTAATGTAGAGATATAAATTGGTCAAAACTCGGACAATCGAATGGTGGGAGAGATGAATAGTGCAGTTAGCCTGGTCGATTTCGACCGGATGCTCAACGGGCTTGACCGTATCTATTCGGAGTTCGCACGCACCTGCGGTCTTTCGGACTGCGCCTACTGGATGCTCGTCGACACGAGTGCAGCGGGCGGAAGCGTTGCCGTGAGTCGGCTGACGAGTGAATGGTTCTACAGCAAACAGACCATCAATTCGGCGATTAAGACGCTTAGGGCGCGAGGGCTTGCGACGTTGGAGTTTGCCGAGGGTAGTCGTAAGAACAAGGTTGTGCGACTGACCGAAGAAGGCGTGCGGTTTGCCAAGCGCTACGCGTTGCCGGCGCAAAAAGCCGAGCAACAGGCATTCGAAGCGCTCGAGCCGTGGGAACAGCGCGAGATCATGCGCTTGGTCGGTAAGTTCTCCCATGTTCTGAACGAAGAGTGCGAGGCATTTAAACGGCAAGTGGCCGCCGAGAACGAGGCTGACGATAAGGGCGAGGGGGACGCATGCGACTCTTAATGAGGTTTATGAGGCCGTACCGCGGGCTGATTGCGGTGACGCTGTTTGCGGTGCTGATAGATAACGTCGGTACGCTGTTGGTTCCCACGATGCTGGCGAACATGGTCAACACCGGTATTACCACGGGCGATGTCGACTATATATTACGCAACGGCCTGTACATGCTTATCGCGACCGGCATGGCCAGCGGCGGCACGGTGCTGGGCTGCTATCTTTCGGCGCGCCTGGCCGCCAACGTGGCCTGCGATATTCGCAATGCCGTGTACGACAAGTCGCTCGAGCTGTCCGCCAGCGACTTTGAGCGCTTTGGCACGGGTTCGATGATCACGCGCTCGCTCAATGACATCAACGTGATTCAGCAAGCTGTCCTTCAGACGATTCAGCTGGTGCTGCCGGTGCCGTTCTTGGCCGTGGCAGGCATCATTTTTGCTTGGTTCATCGATCCCGCCATGGGCACGCTGCTGGGCGTGGTGGTTGCGATCGTGCTGGTGGCGGCGGTCTTTACGGTGGCTAACGCCGCGCCGATTTTTATGCGCCTGCAAAGCTTTATCGACCGCATGAACGTGGTACTGCGCGAGAACATCGTGGGCGTGCGCGTCATCCGCGCATTTAACAAGGAGCGCCACGAGGAGCAGCGCCTTGACGAGGTGTTTAGCGATTACGCGGCCAACGCCATCAAGGTTAACCACCTGTTTGTGGGTCTCGACAGCTCCAGCTTCTTTTTGATGAACATCGCCGAGGTGGCGGTGCTGTGGGTGGGCGGCAACCGCGTGGGCGTCCATGCCATGCAAATCGGCAGCATCTCGGCCGTGCTGGAGTACGCGATCCTGATCCTGTTCTTTGTGATGATGGCGCAGATGGTGATTCTGACGCTTCCGCGCGCTGCGGCGTGCCTCAACCGCGCGCAGCAGGTGTTGGAGATTGAGCCGAGCATCGTGGACGGCAAGCGCGCGCTGGATACGTGCGCGGCGGAGCCTGTTGACGGTGCCGATGCGGTTGCCGTGTTCGACCATATGTCGTTCCGTTTTGACGATGCCGACGAGGACACCCTGTGCGACCTGAGCTTTGCCTGTCGCCGCGGACAGACGACCGCGATTGTAGGCTCGACGGGTTCGGGCAAGTCGACGGTGGCCAAGCTCTTGTTGCGTTTCCACGATGCCACGAAGGGCGCCATTCGCCTGAACGGCGTTGACCTGCGCGACCTTTCGCAAGGTGAGATTCGCGGGCATATCGCTTACGTTCCGCAGAAGGCGTGGCTGTTCTCGGGTACGGTGGCGAGCAACCTGCGCTTTGGCAACGAGGGCGCGACCGAGGCTGACATGCTCCATGCGCTGGAAGTTGCCCAGAGCACCTTTGTGCTCGACCAGCCGCAGGGGCTCGATACGCCGGTATCCCAGGGCGGCACGAACTTTTCGGGCGGTCAGCGCCAGCGCCTGGCGATCGCCCGCGCACTCATGAAGCGCGCCGATCTATATATCTTCGATGACAGTTTTTCGGCCCTGGACTTTAAGACCGATGCCGCCCTGCGCCATGCGCTGCAGGACGAGACGCGCGATGCCGCGGTGCTCATCATCGCCCAGCGCATCTCGACTATTTTGCATGCCGATCAGATCGTGGTGCTAAAAGACGGCGAGATCGTGGGCCTAGGCACGCACGACGAACTCATGGAAACCTGCGAGGTGTACCGCGCTATCGCGGAATCGCAGATGAAGGGAGGTGAGTAGCATGACCGAGGAGCTCAAGAAGCAGGGCGTCGCCGATGGCGCCGCGGTTGCAGAGACAGTCGAGGAGACGGGCGCCACGCCCGACCTGGACGAAGCCGCCAAGGCAGCGGCGGAGCGTGAGGCTCGCCGCCAGGCACTCTACGAGGAAAACGAGCGCGCCGAGGACGAGCGCGCCCGCGCCGAGGCGGAGCGCATGCGCGACGTTGACGACGAGGACGAGGACGAGACGCCCCGCGACACCTGGGCGACGGTGCGCCGCCTGTGGAGCGAGGCCGCCGGCGACCATTGGCGCTTCTATATCGTGTTCGCGAGCATCGTGTTCTATGCCATCTTTAACACCGCGGCGCCGGCTTACAGCGCCCGCGTGATCGATGAGCTGTGGGGGCACATGAAGCTGGCGTTTGCCAACAACACTACCTTCAGCATTACCTGGGAGAATTGCGGCAGGACCATCTTCATCTACTTTATGATCTGGACTGCCGCCGCCTCGTTCTACGCACTCCAGAGCTTTTTGATGTCGAGCGTTGCCGAGCGCCTCAACCTGCGCCTACGCAACCGCATCGCGCAAAAGCTCAACCGTCTGCCGCTTGCCTACTTTGACGCGCATCGACCCGGCGAGGTCGTTAGCCGTGCGACCAATGACTTGGACAAGATGTCCGAGAGCATGCAGCGCGGCTTGCTGCAGCTTCTGGTGTCGATCGGTACCGTGGTGGGCGCCGTGAGCGTGATGTTCGTGTTTAGCGTGCCGCTCACGCTTGTCTTTTTGTTCTTTACGGCGCTTTCGCTGCTGGTGACGAAGGTCGTTTCGCGCCGCACGCACGATGTGACGGGCGAGCGCCAGGAGTGGGTATCCAAGATTACGAGCGCGGTCGAGGAAGGCTACTCGGGCCGTCTGGTAATCCGTGCGTTTAACCGCGAGCGCCAGAGCTCTGCCGAGGTGCACGAGGCTTCGAGGGAGCTGGCGCGCGTGAGCACCAAGGCCGACTTTATGATTAACGCCGTCGGTCCCGCGGTGCGCTTTATCGGCCGCTTGGCGCAGATCGTGATCGCGCTGGTGGGCTGCAGCATGCTGGTTGCCGGGCATATGACCGTCGGCGTGTTCCAGGCGTTCTTCCAGTTTATCTATGAGGCGTCCGAGCCCATGACGCAGCTGTCGTTTACCTTTAACTCGCTGCAGAGCGCGCTGGCGAGCGCCGAGCGCGTGTTCGACCTGCTCGACGAGTCCGAGATGGAAGCCGATCCGTTGCCGGCGGCCGCCGACAAGCTGCCGGGCAAGGTGGAGGGCCGTGTCGCTTTTGAGCACGTGCGCTTTGGATATTCGCCCGACAAGCCGCTTATGCGCGACGTGTCGTTTACCGCCGAGCCGGGTCAGAAGATCGCGGTGGTGGGAACCACGGGTGCGGGTAAGACCACGCTCATCAATCTGCTCATGCGCTTCTACGAGATCGACGGTGGTCGCATTACCCTCGACGGTGTGGACACGAGCCGCATGGACCGCGGCGAGCTGCGCCAGCAGTTTGGCATGGTGTTGCAGGACGCCTGGCTGTTCGATGGCACCATTGCCGAGAACATCGCCTATGGCTGTCCCGAGGCGACGCGCGAGGAGATTGTCGCGGCCGCACGTGCCGCTCAGGTCGACTTCTTTGTGCGCACTATGCCGCAGGGCTACGACACGCGTGTGGCTAACGATGCCGAGAGCATCAGCCAGGGCCAACGTCAGCTGCTGACCATCGCGCGCGTGCTGCTCAACAACCCGGCGATCCTCATCCTGGACGAGGCGACGTCGAGCGTAGACACGCGCACCGAGCTCGCCATCGGCCGTGCTATGGATGCGCTCATGCGCGGGCGCACGAGCTTTGTGATCGCGCATCGTCTGTCGACGATCGTCGATGCCGACCTCATCCTGGTCATGGATCACGGCAATATCATCGAGCAGGGTACGCACGAGGAACTGCTGGCTGCCGAGGGCGCTTATGCCGACCTCTACCTAAGCCAGTTCGCATAAGGTGACAAAGGGGCAGTCCCGCATGTCACATCGAAAAGAAGGCGCGCCGGGGGCGGATTCCCTGGCGCGCCTTTTGTGTTGGCGTCAATGTTGTCGGTGGCCGTCCGCTTCTAGCGCTCGTCCACGAGCTTGGCGACGAGGGCTTTGAGCTCGGCCACCTCCTGCTCGAGTTCCTTGACGCGACGGGCGTTTTCGGTGATGCCCTGACGGTTGAGGGCGCTCTGCTCGGCGGCATCGTCGGGCATGTACTCGCGATGCTGCTTGGCGTCGAAGCTCTCCTCGAACACGCGGCAGCCGTTGCGCTTGATGATGCGCCCGGGCACGCCCACGACGGTGCAGTTGTCGGGCACGTCCTTGACGACGACCGAGTTGCCGCCGATTTTGACGTTGTTGCCGATGTGGATGTTGCCAAGCACCTTGGCGCCCGTGCCCACCGTGACATTGTTGCCCAGGGTGGGGTGGCGCTTGCCGGTCTCGTTGCCGGTGCCGCCGAGCGTGACGCCCTGGTAGAGCACACAGTTATCGCCCACGATGGCAGTCTCGCCAATAACGACGCCCATGGCGTGGTCGATAAAGAAGTGCTTGCCGATCTGCGCGGCGGGATGAATCTCGACGCCGGTGATGTGACGGGTGATTTGCGAGAGCACACGGGCAAGCGATCGATGGCCGTGTTCCCACAGCCAGTGCTCGGGCACGTGGTTCCACTTGGCGTGCAGGCCAGGGTAGGAAAGGAAGATGACCAGACCGTTTTGCGCGGCGGGGTCTTGCGCCTGGACGGTCTTGATGTCCTCACGAATGGTATTGATAAAGCTCACCGGCCGCCCTCCCTTAGCGCCGTGACAATGCGATTCAATAAAGTATAGCGATTCGCTAGGGATTAGGAAGGGCGATCTTGCTTCGCTTTGGGCGACAAGTGTCAGTTATGCAAACTTGCTGGTAATGAAGTAAGACTTTTGAGGGGTTTGGCCCGTGCTCGCATCGCAACCGTATACTGGTCAACTTGGACGTGTCCGCGCCCACAACTGAGAGGTTTTACTTCATGGGTTTCATCAATTTTATCGCCGAGCTGCTTAAGGACCCGCGCACCGCGATCGCCAGCTGGATCGCCGCCGGCCCGCTTATGGCCTACGGCTGCGTGTTCCTAATCATCTTTATCGAGACGGGCGTGGTGTTCTTCCCGTTCCTTCCCGGCGACTCGCTGCTGTTTGCCTCGGGCTTCTTTGCCCATAATGGCGGCTTTAACATTGTTGCGCTTCTGGCCACCGCATGGGCCGCAGCCATCCTGGGCGATCAGTGCAACTTTATGATTGGCCACTTCTTTGGCCGCAAGATCATCGCCTCGGGCAAGGTAAAGGCCATGACGCCCGAGCGCATCAAAAAGTCCGAGGATTTCTTGGACAAGTGGGGCCATCTGGCCATCTTCCTCGGCCGCTTCTTCCCGTTCATCCGCACCTTTGTGCCTTTTATCGCCGGCATGGGCGGCATGCATTGGCGCAACTTTGTCGTCTTTAACGTGTTGGGTGGCATTACCTGGTCGACGGTCTTTACGCTGCTGGGTTACTTCTTTGGTGGCATTCCGTTTGTGCAGGAGCACTTTGAGCTGCTGATCATCGGCATTGTCGCCGTGTCGATCATCCCGACCGTGGTCGGTCTGGTTAAGGCTAAGCTCGGTAAAAAGAACGCCTAGTCCGAGCTTGTTTTCGGACGTTAATTCCAAGGCCCGT
>CABSBK010000021.1 GCA_902475865.1 uncultured Collinsella sp. | reverse complement strand
AGCGAATTTAAAAATTTTGAGGCAATCGATCGAACCGGTGGTATGCATTTCGTGACCACAACCCTGCAATCGGCGACCTGCGGTTTGACTCAGGTTGTCCTCGCCGCAGCGTATCTTGCTATCGAATTCGTCAAGCTCTTGGTCAGCATTTGGTTGGAATACGCATGAAGAGTCGTGTAAGCATGGGTATATGTGGAGGTCATGAGGTTGTAGCTGCATATTCTTGCAGCCTGGGAGGTTGAAAGATATTATTACCAAGTCTTTTCCTGCTTCAGGCGCACCTTCACGACCTGAAGCCACATTTGCCCAGAGGAGGTGACAATATGAAGGCTTATGAACTGCTGTTCTTTGTTGACCCGTCGCTCGACCCCGAGACTCGTCTCGCTGTTATGAAGCGTATCGATACCACGATCGCTGAGGGCGCTGGCAAGGTCGACTCCGTTGACGAGTGGGGCAAGCGCAAGCTCGCCTACGAGATCAACGACCTCACCGATGGTGACTACACCCTCATCAACTTCCACGCAGATCCTACCCAGATCGCCGAGCTTGATCGCGTCCTGCGCATCACCGACGCTGTGGTCCGCCACATGATCGTCCGTCGCGACGACCAGGAGTAAGACTGTCGTTTTGGACTGGGCTTGTGCCCCAAGAGGAAGTAGTGAGTTATGAGCATCAATCGAGTGAACATCACCGGTAACCTCACCCGCGATCCCGAGCTGCGCGCCACCGCCGGCGGAACCCAGGTTCTGTCCTTTGGCGTCGCCGTGAACGATCGTCGCCGCAACGCGCAGACTGGCGAGTGGGAGGACTATCCCAACTTTGTCGACTGCACTATGTTCGGCACCCGCGCCGAGGCCGTGAGCCGTTTCCTGGCAAAGGGAAACAAGGTCGCGATCGAGGGCAAGCTGCGCTACAGCTCTTGGGAGCGCGACGGTCAGCGCAGGAGCAAGCTTGAGGTCATCGTCGATGAGATCGAGTTTATGAGCTCCCGTGGTGGCCAGGGTGGCTACGATCAGGGCGGTTACGCCCCCGCAGCTCCCGCGCCCGCAGCACGTCCTGCCGCACCGGTGGCTACGCCGCCCGCGGTCGACGTCTACGATGAGGACATCCCGTTCTAAGGGTTGTTCACCTATTTTTGAGTGAGAGGCGGCTTCGGCTCGCCGAAGTTGCCAAATGAAAGGTATTTTGACATGGCTAATGATTATTCTGCACGTCAGCCGCGTCGTAAGTACTGCCAGTTCTGCAAGGAGAACACTGAGTTCATCGACTATAAGGACACTCAGCTTCTCCGTAAGTACATGACCGACCGTGGCAAGATCAAGCCCCGTCGCGTCACTGGCGCTTGCACGCAGCATCAGCATGACATCGCCAACGCCATCAAGCGCGCCCGCGAGATGGCTCTCCTGCCGTACACCGTCCCCGTGGTTTCCTCTCGTGGCAACCGCGACCGCGGCTAAGAAGGGAGACGCATCATGAAGGTTATTCTTCTCGATGAGATCAAGGGCAAGGGCGGCGAGGGTGACGTCGTAGAGGTCGCTCAGGGTTACGCTGAGAACTTCCTGTTCCCCAAGAAGCTCGCTGTTGCCGCCACCAAGGGCAACCTCAAGCAGCTTGACGAGCGTCGCAACAACATCGCCAAGCGCGAGGCCGTCCGTCTGGCTACCGCCAACGAGACCAAGGCTGCCTTCGAGGGCAAGCAGGTCACCGTTGACGTCAAGGTTGGCGACGAGGGCATCCTCTTTGGCTCCGTTACCGCCGCTATGATCGCTGACGCCATCAAGGATCAGCTCGGTATGGACATCGACCGCAAGCGCGTCGAGCTCGGCAAGCCCATCAAGGTTGCCGGTGCCCACACCGTTGCTATCTCGCTGTACCGCGAGATCAAGGCCGAGGTTGTCGTTCTCGTTGGCGTTACCGCCGAGGAGCTCGCTGCCGAGGCTGAGGTTGAGGAGACCGCTGAGGTCGCCGAGGCCGAGACCGCCGAGGTCGAGACCGAGGCTGCTGCCGAGTAGCATTTGCTGCAACGCAACAATCTTGTTCTAAGAAGGGCGCTCTGGGAGACCAGGGCGCCCTTTTATTTTTTGCGCTGGGTGAGTGTCGTGGCAGTCATTGAGACGCGGTCCCGTGTATGGGACCGTTCATCCGTTTGGTTCGGTGATGATTGCCAAGCCGCGGCTCGATTTATAGCCGCGGCTGATACTATGGATGCTCGCAAGCGATATGAATGAGGACGCTCATGGCATATGACGATAGGGAGACGGGGCTGACGGTCGAGGACCGTGGCTCTAAGTTGGGTCTCCCCCAAAACCAAGATGCAGAGGCCAACGTACTGGCCGCTATGCTGCTATCGCCCGAGGTGGTCGAAGAGGCCCAAGTCGAGCTGCAGCCCGATGACTTCTACCGGCCCATTCATAAGACCATCTATACCGCGATGGTCGATATGTATAACAGTCGTATCCCCATTGACTCTATCTCGCTGATCGATTACCTGCGAAGCATCAACAAGCTCGATGCCGTGGGCGGCGAGGCGTACATTTTGGAGCTGATGGGACAGACTCTGTCGCTCGTTAACTGGCAGCACCATGCCGCCATCGTTCGTCGCGACTCGATGCTGCGTGAGCTGATTGGCGCCACCAACGAGATCAACGCGCTGGCCTACAACGCCCCCACCGACACCAAAGAGGTCGTGGAGCTGGCCGAGAGCAAGCTGCTCAAGGTCACGGCGCGTGAGGTTAAGTCGAGCTACAAGACGCTGACCGAGTTTATGGTCGAGGCATATAACGAGGCCGAGGAAGTGTGCAAGGCTGGCGGTCAGGCTGCAGGCGTGCCCACGGGCTTCCCGTCGCTCGACCGTATGCTCATGGGCTTCCGCGAGGGCCAGCTCATCATTATCGGCGCCCGCCCCGCCGTGGGTAAGACGTCGTTCGCCCTGAACTTGGCACTCAATGCCGCCGCCGCTGGCTATACCGTCGGCTTCTTCTCGCTGGAGATGTCGGGCAAGGAAATTGCCCAGCGTCTGATTTGCGCCTATGCCATGATCTCGATCAGCGACTTCCGTACGGGTCGCATTAGCCCCGAGCAGTGGGCCAACATCAATGAGGCCACGCAGACGCTGTCCAAGCTCGATATTCTGATTGACGATACACCCGGCACCACGGTGACCGAGATTCGCGCCAAGAGCCGCCGCATGCTCCATAACAAGGAGAAGGCCATCATCATCCTGGACTACTTGCAGCTGGTGAGCCCCCCGCCGGGACGTCGTTCCGAGAGCCGCACCGTCGAGGTCTCCGAGATGTCGCGTGGCCTGAAGATTATGGCCAAGGAGCTCAAGATTCCGCTGATCGCGCTGTCGCAGCTGTCGCGTCAGGTTGAATCCCGTACCGGCAAGCGCCCGCAGCTGTCCGACCTGCGTGAATCGGGCTCCATCGAGCAGGACGCCGATATCGTCATGTTCTTGGACCGATCCGCCGACGAGGCCGAGGCCTCGCGCGACGACCGACCCGACGAGGGCGTTACGCGTATCGTCGTGGCAAAGAACCGTTCGGGCCCGATCGGCGACGTCGACCTGATGTTCCTGCCGGCATCCACCAAGTTCTATGAGCTTGATGGGGCGCATACCGAGGAGTAGGACAGGCGCCCGTTGCACGGGTATACTGGGAATGTTTTGTGCTTCTGCGCGCTTGCGGTGCGCGGACAGTCCATGAATGTGAGGAGTAAACATGCCGTCAACCGTTTTGGTCGGTGCCCAGTGGGGCGATGAGGGCAAGGGTAAGATCTGCGACCTGGTCGCCGGCGACTTTGATGCCGTCGTGCGCTACTCGGGCGGCAACAACGCCGGCCACACCATCGTCGTCAACGGCAAGAAGTACGGCCTGCACCAGGTGCCCTCCGGCATCATGTATTCCGACCACGTGTCGGTAATCGGTAACGGCTGCATCGTCAACCCCAAGGTTGTCCTTGAGGAGATCGACATGTTCGAGGCCGATGGCATCACCACCAAGAATCTCAAGATCAGCGGCAACGCGCATGTCATCATGCCGTACCACATCGATCTGGATGGCGCCTTTGAGCAGAAGCTCGGCAAGAAGAACATCGGTACCACCAAGCGCGGCATCGGTCCGTGCTACCAGGACAAGATGGCCCGCATCGGCCTGCGTATGCAGGACATGCTGGACGAGGCACTGTTCCGCGATAAGCTGGAGACCGCTCTTGCCCGCGTGAACCCCGAGCTGGAGCTCATCTACAACCTGCCCACCTACACCGTGGATCAGATTTGCGATGAGTACCTGCCCATGGCCGAGCGCCTGCGCCCCTACATCACCGAGACGAGCCTGCTGCTCAACAACATGATCGATGAGGGCAAGGATTTGCTGTTTGAGGGCGCCCAGGCGACTCTGCTCGACATCGATCACGGCACCTATCCGTACGTGACGTCTTCTAACTGCACCGCTGGCGGCGCCATTACCGGTTCCGGTGTCGGCATGAAGAACGTCGACCGCGTGCTGGGCGTCATGAAGGCCTATATCACCCGCGTCGGTTCGGGTCCCATGCCCACCGAGCTTTCCTATGAGTCCGAGGCCGGCCACACGCTGACCGAGGAGGGCTACGAGTACGGCGTGACCACCGGTCGCCGTCGTCGCTGCGGCTGGTTTGACGGCCCTATCGCCAACTATGCCTCGCGCGTCAACGGCCTCACCGACATCGCCGTGACCAAGCTCGACGTGCTTTCGGCCTTCGACACCATTAAGGTGTGCGTTGCCTATGACGTCGACGGCGAGCGCTACACGAGCGTGCCCGAGCACCAGGTGCGTTTTGAGCATGCCAAGCCCATCTACGAGGAGCTCCCTGGCTGGAAGTGCGACATCACCGGCTGCCGCAGCTTTGATGAGCTGCCGCAGGAGGCTCAGGACTACGTGGCGTTTATCGAGGATCTGGCACACACCCGCGTGACGTTCATTGGCGTTGGCGCCGGTCGCGAGCAGATCATCAACCGATTCTGGAAGTAATCGGCGTTATTTGGTTATTGCGATATACCCCTTTGCAGCCCAGATGGGCGGCCGAGGGGTATATTTGCTTGTAATGGGCCCGCGCGGAGCGGGCCGGTAATCCATAGAGGAGGCACCCTTGAAGGCGGACACTCAAACCATCGACATCCTGTTGTTGGGCAGCGGCGGCCGCGAGCATGCTCTGGCAGCCAAGCTCGCAGCATCACCGCGCGCCGGCAAGCTCTACATCGCGCCGGGTAACGGCGGCACCGCGAGCTGCGGCGAGAACGTGGTTCTCGACGATTGCGATCCTGCGGCCGTGGCGGCGTTTGCCCAGAGCCATGGATGCGGACTCGTGGTGATTGGCCCCGAGGCTCCGCTCGTGGCGGGCGTGGCCGACGCCGTGCGCGCGGCGGGTATTCCCTGCTTTGGCCCGGGTGCCGAGGGTGCCCAGATGGAGGGCTCCAAGCTGTTCTCCAAGCAGCTCATGGAGCGTGCCGGTATCCCGACGGCAGCCTATGGCTCGTTTACCGATGAGGCCTCGGCTCTCGCCTATGTGCGCGAGCAGGGCGCTCCGCTGGTCGTGAAGGCCGACGGCCTTGCCGCGGGCAAGGGCGTTATCGTGGCAACCGAGCTTTCGCAGGCCGAGGAAGCTGTGCGTGAGTGCTTTGGCGGCACCTTTGGCGATGCCGGCAACACGGTGGTCATCGAGGAGATGCTGACCGGCCCCGAGTGCTCGCTGCTGGCCTTTACCGACGGTAAGACCGTGCGTCCCATGGCCACCTCGCAGGATCACAAGCGTGCGCTCGAGAGGGACAAGGGCCCCAACACGGGCGGCATGGGCGTCTACAGCCCGGTGCCCATCGTGACCGACGAGGAGCACGCCACTATGGTGAAGGTCATGGAGCAGACCGTGGCCGAGCTTGCTGCCGAGGGCATCGACTACCGCGGCTGCCTGTATGGCGGCTTTATGCTCACCCCCGCCGGCCCCAAGGTGCTGGAGTTCAACGCCCGCTTTGGCGACCCCGAGACGCAGGTCGTGCTCCCGCGCCTTAAGAACGACCTGGTCGAGGTCATGCTGGCTTGCGCCAACTGCGAGCTCGATCAGATTGAGCTCGACTGGCGCGACGAGTGGGCCGTGGCCGTTGTCCTGACGAGCGCGGGCTACCCCGGCAGCTACGAGAAGGGCAAGGTCATCACCGGCATCGAGGACGCCGAGGACATGGAGAACGTGACGGTGTACCACGCCGGCACCGCCGTGGTGGATGGCCGGCTTGTGACCAATGGCGGTCGCGTGCTCGCCGTGACCGCGCTGGGTGACACGTTCGAGAACGCTCGCAACCTTGCCTACGAGGCCTGCGAGAAGATTGATTTTGAGGGCAAGACCCTGCGCCACGACATTGGCCTGCGTGCGCTGCGCGGCCGCGACGCCTGGGATGCCTAAAATCCGAGAGGAATGAGACGGATGGACGAGAAGAACGAAGAGCTCGTGGACGCGCAGATCGTCGAAGAGGACAGCCGCATGTATGGGCACGCCGAGGGCGAGCCTGGCGGCGAGGTCGCTGACGAGCCGGCGCTGGTGCTGGGCGACGACGACCCGCACGATGCCGAGCTGCACGAGAAGATTCTTTCGGAGGAGTGCGCCTGGAAGGGCAAGATCCTCGACGTCCACCGTCTTGAGGTTGAGCTGCCCAACGGTCGCCGCAGCGCCCGCGATATCGTTCGCCATCCGGGTGCGGCGGCCGTTGTGGCACTGACCGAGAGCGGCAAGATCGTGCTGGTGCGTCAGTACCGCACCGCCATCGACCGCGTGACGGTCGAGATTCCCGCCGGCAAGCTCGATCCGGGCGAGGACCCGCTCGATTGCGCCAAGCGCGAGCTGCATGAGGAGACGGGCTTTAGGGCTGGTCGTATTCGCTTTTTGACGTCGATTGTCACGTCCTGCGGTTTTTGCGATGAGATCATCCACATCTACTTGGCTACCAAGCTCGAGTTTGATGCGCCCGACCCCGACGATGACGAGTTTGTCAACGTCGACCTGGTGCCACTGCATGAGCTGATCGACGCCGTACTCGACGGCAAGATCGAAGACGCCAAGACCGTTGTGGGTGCCTTGGCTTGCGACAGCATTGCTCATCGTTTGGGTGGAGCGGAACTTTAACGAGCGGGGATGATCCCGCAGGTTTGTGTAAGTCAGCGAAAGTGCTCCATTTGAGACAAGGTGGCCTAAAAGAGAAGGGAAGCGTATGGATATACGCGACCGACGATTGAAGGCCAGATTGTCCAAATGGAGCACTTGCAGCGTCGAGACGAAACGCGGTTTGGTAAAACCGCGTAAGGTGACTATGTTTAAGAGGTTTCTTTCGTATTACAAGCCCCAGATGGGGCTTTTTGTTGCTGATACTCTTTGTGCTCTGGTGCTTGCCGCCATTGACCTGGCGTTCCCCATTATCTTGCGCAATCTGACCGGCGGGCTCTTTACCCAGGGTCAGGCTGCTATTATGCAGGCGCTCGGTATGATCGCGGTGGGACTGGTGCTGATGTATGTCATCCGCTGCGCCTGCCGCTATTTTGTGAGCTATTGGGGTCATGTGATGGGCGCGCGCATGGAGTCCAAAATGCGCGAGGACCTGTTCGATCAGTACGAACGGTTTAGCTTTGCGTACTTTGATCGCAACAGCTCGGGCGACATGATGAGCCGCGTGGTCAATGACCTGTTCGATATCTGCGAGGCGGCGCACCACGTGCCCGAATGGATCATTATCTGCGGTATCGAGATCATCGGCTCGTTTGTAATTCTGTTTACCATCGCGCCGGTGCTCGCACTCGCCATGGCTGTGGTGACGGTGGTGTTCGCGGTCATTATGTTTTGGCAGAATATGCGCATGCGCGAGGTCTTTAGCGATAACCGCAAAAAGATTAGCGGCATCAACGCGCAGCTGCAGGATTCGCTGGCGGGCATGCGTGTGGTCAAGAGCTTTGCCAATGAGCAGACCGAGCGCTCTAAGTTTCGCGCCTCGAACAATCGCTACCTTTCGTCCAAGGAGAACATGTATCACGCCATGGGCGTCTATACCGCGACGTATGGCCTGCTCTCGGGAGTGCTTTATGTGATCGTGGTGCTGCTGGGCGGTTGGCTCGTTGCCCAGGGTCAGCTGCAGGCGGTCGATATGGCAACCTTCGCACTCTACATTTCGCTGTTCTGCACGCCGCTCGAGACGCTCGTCAATTCGGCTGAGACGTATCAGAAAGCCATCGCCGGCTTTAAGCGCATGGATGAGGTGCTCTCGACTGTCCCCGATATTCAGGATAAGCCGGGTGCTGCGGATCTGCAGGTGACGGCTGGTGCTGTGGAGTACCGCGACGTGTGCTTTAGCTACGAGGATGTTGAATTGGGCGAGCGCGGCGCCGACGGACGCCCTGTTATCGACCACATGGACCTGTCCATCAAGCCCGGTCAGACCATCGCTTTGGTTGGTCCCTCGGGCGGCGGCAAATCGACGACTTGTTCGCTGTTGCCGCGCTTTTACGACGTTGCCGCCGGCTCCATTAGCATCGACGGCCAGGATGTGCGCGACGTGACGCAGCATAGTCTGCGCCGTGCCATCGGCCTGGTGCAGCAAGATGTGTACCTGTTTGATGGAACGATCGGCGAGAACATCGCCTACGGCAAGCCGGGCGCCACGGCAGAAGAGATCGCCGAAGCGGCCCGCCGCGCCAATATTGATACCTTTATCGAATCGCTTCCGCAAGGCTACGACACCGTGGTGGGCGAGCGCGGCAGCCGTCTTTCGGGTGGTCAAAAGCAGCGCGTCGCCATCGCGCGCGTTTTTCTCAAGAATCCCAAGATCCTTATTTTGGATGAGGCGACGAGTGCCCTGGATAACGAGAGCGAGGAAGCGGTGCAGGAGTCGCTCGAAGAGCTGGCACGCGGCCGTACCACGATCATCATCGCCCACCGTCTCTCGACTATTAAGCATGCTGACGAGATTGCGACCGTTGAGCATGGTCGCGTTGTGGAACGTGGCACGCACGAGGAGCTTCTCGCCCGTGGCGGCACCTATGCCCGTTACTATCGAATGCAGTTCGAAGGTGCGCGTGCGCACGAGCTCGACTGATTGATATGACAGGAAGATCATGGCTGATAAGAACCCTTTGACTCCGGAAGAAGTGACGGAGTTATTCTCCGAAATCGATGCATCCGGCGTCTTGGATCCTACGCTCGCCAAAAAGCGCACCGAGCGCATGCGCGAGAAAGAGGCCGCTGTCAAGCGCGGCGACAAGGCGACGCTGGCGCGGCTGCGCAGCGAGGATCGCGCGAGCCAGGCAAAACATATCGACCCGCTGTCCGAGGACGACCCTTCGGGCTCGCAGGTGAGCCATACCATTACGAAGACTGCCATGGCCGTGGTTATCGGCATTTTGGTGCTGATTGTGGGCATGCAGATTGGCTACGGCGTGATGCGACGTCTGAATACCGCGAACCTTTCCGAAAGTGTTTCGGTGGATACCGTTTCGACCGCGCTCAAGGGTGGACTTGAATGGGGCAATGGCTTTACGCAGTTCCCGCTCGATTTTACCGTCGACGAGGCAGATGAGCGCACGGGCACGGTTGAGGTGACGGTGCTGGACACGTCTTCTGCCAATGAACTCGAGCTGCTGTCCAACGGTCAGATTCAGGCGGCGGCGCTCGCAACCAACGCCCTGCTCAACGACAAGATCGACCGTGTGGTGTATAACGTTCACGCCTATATCGACGAGGACAGCAGGATCCAGCATGATTCCTTCTTTGGCATGTTTCCCGCCCGGGGGCACCAAAGCGCCATCCTGACGTTCGTTTGGACCAAGAGCTCGTCCAACGCCACGAGTATCGACTGGAAGATGCGCATCGTAAGCATGTACGACACCATTGCCGAGCGCATTCAAAAACAGGTCAACTCGGTTTCATCGCTGATCGAGGACCCGGTGGTGAGCCAGACCAAGATCACGGAGGAGCAGGCCGAGCGCGATCTTGAGCATCGTCTGCACGGTCGAGAGATCTTCCGCGGCGGAAAGCCCGATC
>CABSBK010000020.1 GCA_902475865.1 uncultured Collinsella sp. | reverse complement strand
CAACGTCACCAACACAAAGGTATCTAACACAACGTTTGGCGGAACCTCCAACGGAGGCATTGCGGGCGATGGACGCGGCCAGTTTGATCTTGTAAACGTGCTCATGGACGGCAACACCTACAAATCCGGCGTTAAGCAGGGCGTGCTCTTGGGCGAGGTTGACACAAGAGATAATCAGTACGGCCTCTTTGCAGCGGGCGTGGACGTAAAGCCTGGCAACGGCAAGACCACGAGCGACCTGCCACCGATGGTTTACACGACCAATACGGCCGCCGTTAACAAGAAAACCTACATAGCGTTCGGAGACTACAACGATACGCTCGCCGCGCCCGGCGAGGGCACCACGCTCTACGGCGCGGACGGCACCGCTACTGCGGCGGCAAGCCCGTACGTGACCACGAGCCCCGTGAGCACGCTGGCGGTGCGTGCCTCCAACGGCGACACCACTGATTGCTATCTTTTTGGTGACGGTGTGAATGTTTCTGGTGCATCGACTATCAAGGACCAGGCAGGGACCAACGTCTCCGGCCGCTACACCTACACCAACATCGGTGGCATTGCTGACAGCGGCGCCTATCAAAACACCTCGAACTATTCATCCTCCAGCGCCGGTGAGTTCAATGCAAACAATGACACGGATGCCACAAAGACGGATGCCAACCCTTACGTCCTTGTCCTTTCGGGCAACGACTCAGATACCGTTAAGGACTATCTCAATCTTGTTACCAACGGCGGCTATTCGGACGCGCTGCGCCTGAACGCAGATGGTTCGCATGTTTCGGCAACGGTTGACGTGTTCCAGCTCGAGAACGGTGTCTTTGTAAAACAGACCGACGTCGCCGATAGGGCGCTCGACGTTAAAGGCAGCGGCTCTTCTTTGTCGATCAGCGCTAACTCCAACTGGGATAACGGCAAGGGCCGCTTCAACCTGCTCACCGTCACCTTTACCGAGGCTGGCCAGAGCTACAAGGTTATGGTGCCCATCATCGTCAAGCGCGTGCTCGAGATCAACTTTACAGCAACGTATTCCGAGGGCTCGAACTTCAACAGCGCCGACTACAGCAGCAAGTACGACAAGCACGTGCTCATTAGCAGCGGCGAGACCATGACGGGCTATCTTACCTGGACATACAACAAGGCATACACCGAGCCGACAGAGTATGGCTGGAATACGCACCTGGCAAGCGGCGGCGACATGAGGCCGCTTAATAAGCGCATTGAGTTCGGCGGAGAAAGGGGGGCGTTGCCTGTGGGCACGCAGCTGACGCTCGTGGACACGGCGCACAATAATAAGGAATATCACTATACGGTGCCCGAGGGAGGATCCTGCGCATCGGTTGCGCTGACGGACTTTGAGGACTCCAGCGGAAATCGCTATACGGAACAGTGGCTCAGCGAGACCATGGGCACGAAGGCAACGGAAGCGGACGACGGCACGTGGGTTAAGCTGAGCAATGAGGAGAAGAAAGAAAAGGTCGAAGCCGAACTAGCCGGTATTGCTGGCGTGAAAATCGGCAACGACTACTACCGCGTAAAGACCGATGCGGATAAGAAACCGTTCTACAGCCTGACTGTTCCCAAAAAGAAGGCCGACGAGCAGCCCAAAAGCGAGAGCTTCTATCTTGTTGTTCGCACGCCAAAAGGCTCTGCCAACGTCAATGGATATACCGGCACGTCGGTCACGACGACAAGCGTGAACACGCATATCAACTATGTGCTTCGTAAAGATGAGGTGAAGGACTCGCTGGACTCGCACGAGAACACTGCCTCGACGTATAGCGTTGCCACGAACTTCCAGCACAATTTGGTGGACATCAAATCGGGTACCAACCAGATGGCCGTGAAAGAAACGACCTATCCGCTTTATATGGACGTGAGCGATACCATTACATTTGGCGAGCAAGAATATACGAGTACCGATGCGCTGTACTACCAGCTGGATTCCTCGCTCGTGAACTACGAGAAGAACGGCAGCGCTGCGGGCGCGCATGGCTACCCGACCGGAACCCAGGGCACGTATTCGTTCTACGTGACAGTGGGGGGCAAGTACTACACGTGGGATGGTTCTAAGTGGACTGATGCCGGCACGACGGAAACGCCGGCGATTGCTGCCAAAGACTGGTCTGCAACGGGTGGCGATATGTCGCTTGTGCTCGCGGATGCCAACGGCAAGGCCATCGACCTTTCCGGCATTCGTGAGGCTGCCAAGAGCCATAACAACCAATTCACCATTACCATGAAAGCGAATATCGCCATGACGGAGCCTGCGTGCCAGGCTGGTATTATCGCTTCGCAGAATGGCGGCACAGATAAGTACACAAAGCCCAACTACCGTGCGTACCTCTCTACGCATGCCGAAACGCTCAGCACCAGTAGCAACTCGGCATACATCGACGGCAAAGCTGGATACTACCGCATGGACGTGGGCTCCTCGACTATTGCGCTCGAGGCTTCAAAGAAGTCGCAGCTGGGCATTAACATCGATGACCTCAAGTCCGCCGATGGTGAGATCGCTTTGGTGGGAACGTATGATTTCTCCAAGCTCGCGGGTGCCGAGGCCATGATTTCCAATGCCGATACGGTGACGTACACGCTGAGCTTGCAGCAGCGCCAAAATGATGGCAGTTATGCTGCGGTCGACAACATCTCAAGCTACATCACGGTGCTCGGTAGCGACAAGTTGGCTAACGGCTCTTTGAGCGCCGATGGCAAGAACTACGTATTTACTGATAGCAAGGGGACTGGCGGCGCGTTCGCCACACGCGACGGTAACAGCCTTGCCTTTAAGCATGCTTTCCGCGTTAAGGTGAACACGGATGTTGAGGGCAAGGGCCAAACTTATGCCAACTACCGCTTGGTGCTTACGGCCAATACTATGACCGGCAACGTTGTCAACGACACGCCGGTCAACGTTAGCAACCTTGATGGTTATTCGCACTCCGACTACGTGACGTACACGCTAGCGCGCATCAACACCGAGGGCATTCGGCACGAGATGAAAACCAACTAGCCACGCGAGGGGCGGCAACCACCCGGTTGCTGCCCCTTCTTCTTGTTCGCTTGGCCTGCTGCTGCCTCAGCTACTCATCAACTTCCCAGCTTTCCACTCAACTTACCACCCAAGCTGGAAAGCTGGAAAGTAAGTGGAAAGCTGACATGTTAGGTGCGGACTGACGAGGGGTTAATAATTGCACAAACCATACCAGCCAAACAAAAAGATACCAATCTGGTTGGTAAAACACCGTCAATGAGCCGCGAGCCAACTAGCTGCGTAAATAAAACCTAAAGAACTGTTGCAAATGAATGGCAAATACCCAGATGCCGCCGTTGCGTTTTTCAATTAACTGCTACGCGCAAACAGCAAAATGCTACTATCTAACAAGCACGTAAGAAAGCAGATTAACGGTTAAGGCTAAGAAGTGACAGGCATGTCAGAAGCAACAAGGACTCGCGCGCATGCGCCCGAGGTTAGGCAACGCGCCGTCGAGATCCTCCAAGAGGGGGTCGGTCACCGCGCCCTCGCCGCAAAGCTTGGCATTCCCCAGGCCACGGCTCGTCAGTGGGCCCGCGCATATGCCGTGGGCGGTGCCGACGCCGTGCTCAATGCGGGCGCTCGTCATCATACCTATTCGTACGATGTAAAGCTCGCCGTGGTTAAGGACCGTCTGGAAAACGGCTTGACGGTTCGCGAGGCCATGATCAAGTACAAGATTCCCAGCGAGTCTTCGGTTAAGGCCTGGTGCCGCCAGTATCGCGAGAGCGGTGAATCTGCGCTGGTCGATAAGCCGCGCGGTCGCAAGCCGCGCGTTAAAAAGGCGGAATAGCGAACGGGATGGTGCGCCCACAGGGGCGCATTTTTCTTGCCGCCCCTCTGCTCCAATGCGGACAGACTCCTTACCCCGTACGCCTAAAACTCCCCAGTTGACCGAAAACCCGCCGCAGCTACTCCTCAATTGAGCTATAACGTTAAACAATTGCAGCGTTTTTGCATGGGGGAGTGATGGTATGACGCTACTGTATTTCCTTACCCTGTTTCCGCTGGTACCGGCGCTGGGCATGCTGCTCGCGCGCGGTGACCGCGCCCGCGATGCGGTGGGACTCATAGGTTCCGGCGTTATTATGGCGGTGACAGTTGTAGTCGCCGTCATGTTTTTTGGCACGGGTCCGCAGAGCTTTGAGGTTGCCCCCGGCACCTCGCATGTGCTCTCGATCATCAGCTCCGCCATCGATGTCATCCTGTGCGCCGTCATCCTGTACAACGCGTACAAATATAGGAACGTGCTCACCACGGTGCTCGGCATAGTCCAGCTGGTGGGCTCGCTCGCCTTTGCAGCCATGACGCTGCCCGCGGCCGAAGCCGTCACGGCGACGCCGCTCTACCTGGATTACATGAGCGTGATCATGGTCCTCGCCGTCGGCATTGTCGGCAGCCTAATCTGCGTGTATGCCCTGGGCTACATGAAGGACTTCCAGGCCCACGACGAGCACGAGGCCGCGCTGCGCGGGCAGACCGCGCCCGACCGACGCCCTCAGTTCCTGGCGCTTATGTTCCTGTTCCTCTCGGCTATGTTCGTCATCGTGACGAGCGACAACCTTGAGTGGCTGTTCTGCGGCTGGGAAATCACCACCGTGTGCTCGTTCCTTATGATTGGCTATACGCGCACGCCCGAGGCCATCAAGAACGCCTTCACCCAGATCATCCTCAACATGCTGGGCGGCATCGCGTTTTTGGCCGGCCTCATGTACCTGCACGTTAACGGCATGCCGCTGACCATCTCGGGCATGATCGAGCTTTCCGGCGCCGGAACCGCGCAATCCGCGCTGCTGGTGATGCCGGTCATCCTGTTGTCGCTCGCCGCACTCACCAAGGCCGCACAGATGCCGTTCCACACTTGGCTGCTCGGTGCCATGGTTGCCCCCACCCCCACGAGCGCCCTGCTGCACTCGTCCACCATGGTCAAAGCTGGCGTGTTCCTGATGGTCAAGCTGAGCCCGCTCTATGCCATCTATCCTGTGACCGGCTTTATGGTCACGAGTGTGGGTGCCATCACGTTTTTGCTCGCTGCCCTCATGGCCATCTCGCAGAGCAACGCCAAACGTGTGCTCGCGTACTCCACCATTTCCAACTTGGGCCTCATCAGTGCTTGCCTGGGTGTCGGCGCACCCGAGGCCGTGTGGGCCGCCATCTTCCTGATCCTGTTTCACACGGTGGCAAAGTCGCTGCTGTTCCTGTGCGTGGGCACGGCCGAGCATCATATCGGCAGCCGCAATATCGAGGACATGGACGGTATGTTCAGCCGCATGCCGCACCTGACGCGTCTGATGATGTTGGGCATCATGGGCATGTTCGTGGCGCCGTTTGGCATGCTCGTGTCCAAGTGGGGCGCCCTGGTGGCGTTCGCACAGACTGGCAACGTGCTCATGATCATGGTGCTTGCCTTTGGCTCGGCCGCGACGTTTTACTTCTGGGGCAAGTGGCTTGCCAAGCTTTCGGGCGTCGACCCCACGGCTCAAAACGTTGAGGTCAATGTCCATAAGACCGAATGGATGGCCCTCAACACCATCGCCGCGTTGCTGATTCTGTGCTGCGTGGCCTTCCCGATTATCTCGAGCGGTCTGGTGTCGCCTTACTTGGCCATGGTGTTTGGCCGCGTGCCGTACGTTATTGGCAAGGACGCCATGTATCTGATGGTGGTTATCGTGGCGTTTATCGCCGTGGTGCTGCTGACGTCGTTCCGCGTGAGCAATAAGCCGCACGTCAACGTGTACCTTTCGGGCGTGGGAACCGACAAATATCGCCATTTCCGCGGCTCGATGGGACACGAGGTGAAGGCCGAAAAGCGCAATTGGTACTCGGAGGACGCCCTTGGCGAGAAGCGTATTGGCCCCGCGGGTAGCGTCGTGTGCTGCAGTATTATTTTGTTTGCGCTGCTGTGTTGCGCGTGGATTGGGCCCGAGCGGCTTGCCATGAGCGCGCCCTCGGTGCTGCGTGGCAAGTATTTTGAAGGTTCGGGCGTCGTGGGCATCTTTATAGGCACCGTGGCATTTGCCCTGATTGCGCCGCTTGTGGGCGGCCTGATCGACGGCATCGACCGCAAGCTGTCCGCTCGCATGCAGGGCCGCGTGGGCCCGCGCTTGCTGCAGCCCTTCTACGACGTTGCCAAGCTGCTGCGCAAGGCCCCCGCCAGCGTAAACACCATGGACGACACCTATATGGCGTGCGCGCTCATCTTTACCGTGGTGGGCGGCGGCATCTTTGTGTCGGGTTCCAACACGCTGTTGTGCGCCTTTATGGTGACGCTCGCCGCGATCTTTGTGGTGTTGGCGTCCGCCTCGACGCAAAGCCCGTTTGCCCAGGTTGGCGCCGACCGCGAGCTGCTGCAGGTTATGAGCTACGAGCCCGCCGTTCTGCTGATGAGCGTGGGTCTGTACCTTGCCACCGATAGCTTCGATTCCATCGCCGTGACGGGGCAGTCGGCCCCCATCATCGTGTACAGCGCGCCCATTTTCCTCGCGCTGCTCGCGGTGCTCACCATCAAGCTGCGCAAGTCGCCGTTTGACCTTTCGTACTCGCATCACGCGCATCAGGAGATCGTCCAGGGCGTCGCCACCGAGATGAGCGGCGGCACGCTGGCCAAGATGACCCTTATGCACTGGTGCGAGACCGTGCTGTTTTTGATGTGGGTGGGCATGTTCTTTGTTTGGGACAACCCCGTGAGTTGGGTGGTCGCCCTGGTCGTGATGGCCGCGACGTATTTTGTCGAGGTGCTGATCGACAACACCTTCGCGCGCAGCACCTGGCGCAGCTGCTTTAAGCTCGGCTGGGGCGTGGCGCTGGTGTTTGGCCTGCTCAATCTTATGCCCATCCTCGTCGACGTATTTATTTAGGAGGCGGCATCCATGGATCATAAAATGTCGCGCTCGCCGTGGGTTATTCATTACGACGGCTCGAGCTGCAACGGATGCGATATCGAGGTGCTGGCCTCGCTCACGCCGCTGTTCGATGCGGAGCGCTTTGGCGTGGTCAACACCGGCAACCCCAAGCATGCGGATATCTTTTTGGTGACGGGGTCGGTCAATGCCCAGAACCTGCCCGTCGTGCGTCAGATCTACAACCAGATGCTCGAGCCCAAGTGCGTGGTGGCCTGCGGCATCTGCGCGTGTTCGGGCGGCGTGTTCCGCGATGCGTACAACGTGATCGGCGGCGTGGACCGCGCGATTCCCGTGGATGTGTACGCGCCCGGGTGCGCCATTCGCCCCGAGACCGTGATCGATGCCATCGTGGAGGCGTGCGGCATCCTGGACCAGAAGGAGGCCGTGATGCGCGCCGGCGGCGATCCGCTCACCGTGGGCGGAGCCGCTACCTGGGACGGTGGCGTTGAGCTGGGCGAGGACGGGTTTGTGGCTGCTGGAGCCGGGGCTGAGGACGCCGGTGACGCGCCTGCCGGGACGCCCGCCGCGTCCGTCGCTGACGACGCACCTGTTGAGACGCCCACCGCGCCCGTCGCTGCAAAGGAGGCCGAGTAATGCAAAAGGCTATCTATACAACCGTCGGGATCGTTGAGCTCCTGTCGCATGTCCAGGCGCTCAAGGGCGTCGGCGCGCGCTTTGTTCAAATGCACGCCGAGCGCAACGTCGACGACGGCACGTATCGCCTGGTCTATACGTTTATCAACGTTCGTGCTGCACAGGAGCAGATCGCTCAGGATGGCAGCTATGCGATCGAGAACCTGGTGGTCGAGGGAATTGATCAGTACCAGGAGATTCCGTCCATCAGCTCGTATTATCCGGCGGTATTCCCGTTTGAAAACGAAGCGCACGACCTGTTTGGGCTTGCCATCACCGACATGCAGATCGACTTTAAGGGCTTTTTCTACCAGGTCTCGACTGCCGAGCCCATGAGCGTTATCACGCCCGAGGTGAAGGCCGCACGCGAGAAGGCCATGAAGGTCCGCGCGGCTGCCGAGGCCAAGGCGCGCAAGGCCGCGGCCGAGAAGGCCGCCGCGGCTGCGGCTGCTGCAGGGGAGGGCGCTGCGGGCGCCGGCGATGCTGCGGGCGCTGCCGTCGCCCAGTCCGCTGCGGCTACCGGCTCCGATGCTCAGCACGATGAAGCTGCTGCCAAGGCCGCACTTAAGGCTGCCGAGATGGAGGCAAAGCTCGCCGCCATGGATCCCGAGAAAGCGGCCAAGGTCCGCGCGGCGCTTGCTGCCAAGGCCGCCCGCGACAAGCAGAAAAAGGAGGCGTAAGGTCCATGGCACATCGCTCCGTTATTCCGTTTGGCCCGCAACACCCGGTGCTGCCCGAGCCGCTTCATCTGGACCTGGTGATCGAGGATGACCGCGTCATCGAGGCAATTCCGCAGATCGGCTTTGTGCACCGCGGACTCGAGAAGCTCACCGAAAAGCGCGACATGCACCAGTTTGGCTACATCGCCGAGCGCATCTGCGGCATCTGCGCCGTGGGCCACAGCTACGGCTATGCCAGCGCCTGCGAGCGCATGCTCGACATCGAGGTGCCCGGCCGCGCGCAGTATATCCGCACCATTTTGCACGAGCTTTCGCGCATCCACTCGCATCTGCTGTGGCTGGGCCTGCTCGCCGATGCCTTTGGCTTCGAGGCGCTGTTCTATCGGTCGTGGACCCTGCGCGAGCAGATTCTCAAGATCTTCGAGAGCACGTGCGGTGGTCGCGTGATTCTGTCGATCAACGAGATCGGCGGCCTTAAGCACGACATTGAGGACTCCGAGCTGGCGGGTATTGTCCAGACGCTCGATGCCATGCGTCCCGACTACGAGGCCCTGGTGCATACGTTTTTGGACGACAATAGCTGCGGCGAGCGCCTGCATGGCGTGGGCGTGATCAGCAAGAAGGACGCGCTGAATCTGTCGATGGTCGGCCCGTTCGGTCGCGCCTCGGGCGTGGATTACGACGTGCGCATGTTTGGCGACGGTGCCTATGCAGGCCTGGCAGCATTTGAGCCCATCGTTGCTACCGACGGCGACTGCTATGCCCGCTGCCAGGTGCGTTGTGCCGAGGTCACGCAGGCCATGGACATCATCAAGGAGCTTGTGGGCAAGATCCCGCACGACGGTATCGGCGGGCGCACCAAGCTCACGCCGGCCGACGGCGCGCGCGGCGAGGTTGTGATTGAGCAGCCGCGCGGCGAGGCGTACTACTATGTGCGCGGTAACGGCACCAAGAATCTGGACCGTTTTCGCGTGCGCACGCCGACGTCGCAAAACCTGGCGGGTCTGACACATGCGCTGCAGGGCGTGCTCCTTGCCAACGTTCCTATGATTATCCTGACCATCGACCCCTGCATTAGCTGCACGGAAAGGTAGGCGCGGCATGAGTTTACTGACATTTGCCAAGACGGCCTTGGGCTCTATGGTCAAGCAGCCGGTCACGGTGTGCTATCCGCAGGAGAATCTCGTGGCGCCCGAGCGCCTGCGCGGGCACATCGTTAACGACATGGACGTGTGCATTTGCTGCGGCATGTGCGCGCGTCGCTGTCCGGCGGGCGCGCTTGCGGTCGATCGCAAGGGCGGTACCTGGTCGATCGATCCGTATGCCTGCGTGGTATGCGGCGAGTGTATCGAAAGCTGTCCCAAGCACTGCCTGACTATGGACACCGCCCGCACTCCAGTCGCGGCGAACAAGACTCCCACGGTAGAAACTAAGCCGGAGTAGCGCTGGAATAGAGCTGGAATAGGGGCCGGTGGGGCAAAAATGCCCCACCGGCCCCGCGCTTAAACGCGCGGTTGGACCGCCGCGAACAAAACTATGCCGGATTACGGGGCTGGATTGCGAACCTCCGACCATATCGAAAACCACGAAATTAAAACCGCAGGTAGACGAACCGTCATTTTGCAGAAAACGCGGGTATGGATGAGGGCCCCGACTTTAGCCCCGTAATCCGGCATAGTTTTGAAATGACACCATATCAGTACCAGCCCCTGATCCCTCGGGGACGGAGGAAAACGGATCATTTTGGCCTTGCGAGGGCTGCCACGTGACCCGTCTGCCACGAAATGGGCCCATCTACTACGTTTAAGCCGCTACCCTCAACCATGCCAAAAAACGCGAAAACAAAATCGCAGGTAGAACCCCTGCGATTT
>CABSBK010000019.1 GCA_902475865.1 uncultured Collinsella sp. | reverse complement strand
CATCGCCCACCACTGATTTGATAGGCTCCCAGCTATGGGGGCCTTTCGTTTTTGGGCCCATCGCAGAGGGATTCGAACCCGACAGCACGTCTGTCGCAAAGGCCGTGGCCTTTGCAGATTGATGACAAAAAGGGTTCCAGACCGTCCAAAGATGCATCAAATGACGCACCGACAATCTGGAACCCGTTCAAACTGGCTATGTTTTACTCTCGCTAGGCCAAAACGTCCGACAGGATCTCGATTAGGCTGTCCACGTCGGCCTCTTCGCACACGAGCGGCGGAAGGAAGCGCAGCGTATGTGCGCCTGTAGCGTTGATCACTGCACCAGCCCCCAATGCACGGGCTACAACGTCGTGTGCATCACCCGCGGCATCGTCAAGATCGCAGCCGAGCATCAGGCCGCGACCACGCACCTCTACCACATGCGGAAGCTTAGCCAGCGCCTGCTCCATATAGGCGCCAACCTTGGCAGCATGCTCGGCATAATCGCCGCGCACAAGCACGGAGAGCGTCGCGGCACACGCCGCGATGGCCAAGCAGCTACCACCGAAGGTCGAACCGTGATCGCCGGGCTTAAACACGTCGGCGATCTCTTTCTTCGCCACCACGGCCCCCATGGGCACGCCGTCGGCGATGCCCTTGGCAAGGCTCATAATGTCGGGCTCCACGCCATAGGTCTGGAACGCAAACGGCTTGCCCGTGCGAAAGATTCCGCACTGGACCTCGTCGGCGATAAGCACGGCATCCACCTCATGTGCCAAGTCGCGCGCCGTAGCCATAAACTCCTCGGTCATGGGATGCACACCGCTCTCGCCTTGGATCGGCTCGAGCATCACGGCACAGATTTCACTGCCCAACTGCTTAAAGATTGCGCGCAGTTCATCTACATCGTTGGGCGTGCAGGCCACAAAGCCACCCGGCAGCGGGCGGAAGCTGTCCTGTAGCCAATCCTGCATGGTGGCCGCAATAGTCTCGAGCGTACGACCGTGAAAGCCGCCGCGCATGCACACGATGGTGTTGCCACCGTTGCCAGCACGCTTGGCGTACAGACGCGCAAGCTTCATCGAGCCCTCGTTGGCTTCGGCACCAGAATTGGCAAAGAACGTCTCCCACACCTGCTCGTCCGCAGCCGGGGCATCGAGCGCAGCGGCCGTGGTCTCATCGCCGGCGGCAATGGCATCGGCCAGCACGCACGCACCATCTACGTCGTCGTTGGCAAGCTTGGACAGCAGCGCCGCGACCTGTCCACGCTGCTCGATGTAGAAGTAGTTAGACACATGCAGAAGCTTTTTGGTCTGAGCCTCGAGCGCCGAGAGCACTGCAGGGTTGCCGTGGCCAAGGCTGCACACACCGATACCAGCGAGAAAGTCGAGATACTCACGACCATCGTCACCGATGAGCTTCATGCCGTGGCCTTCGACAAACTCGACCGGCGAGCGACCAAAGGTGTGCATGACGTAGTGGGATTCAAGCGATTGTTGTGCTGCAAGTGACATGAGATACCTTTCGTTAAGCGCCAGGTAGCGCGGAGTTTGGGCGTAATGGCGTAGCAATTTTGAGCCGGCTAGACCGTTTGAAGCTTCTCGACCTCGTCGAGGTTCTCGGTCAGGCGTGCCGCAAAGGTCGAAAGAGGGTGCGGATGCGTATCGAACTCGTAAGCCGTCTCGGTGGAATGGATCACGGTGCCGACGCCGGCATCGGTCAGCAACTCCAGGAGCAGCGAATGCGGCGTGGTGCCGTTGATGATGTGCGCGCGGAACACGCCGGCGGCAAGCGCATCGACAGCGGCGCGTAGCTTGGGAATCATGCCTTTGTCGACCTCGCCCCCATAGAGCATCTCATTAACCTCGTCGAGCGTCAGGTTGGAGATGAGCGAATCCTTGTCGCTAAAGTCCTTATACAGGCCATCGACGTCGGTAAGGAAGATCGCCTTGTGCGCGTGGAGCGCCGCCGCGACAGCACCGGCGGCGGTATCGGCGTTGATGTTGAAGAAGCCGCCGTCCTCCCCCGCCGCGACGGTAGCGATGACGGGGATGTACTCGCTATCGAGCAAGCGCTCGATATAGTCGGTGTTGACGTGCGTCACTTTACCCACGCGGCCGAGCTCGGGGTCGAGCGGCTCGGCGATGAGCGTGCCAGCGTCGCTGCCCGACACGCCCACGGCCAGGTTGCCGTGCTGGTTGATGGCAGCGACCAGCTCCTGGTTGACCTTGCCACCCAGCACCTCGCGCACGATATCCATGGTATCCGGCGTGGTCACGCGCTGGCCGTTCTTAAACTCGACAGGGATGTCATAGTGGCTGAGTGCCTCGTTGATGGCCTTGCCGCCGCCATGCACGATAACGGGACGCATGCCGATAATCTTGAGCAGGACGATGTCGCTCATCACGTCGCGGCGCAGTTGCTCGTCGACCATGGCGGCGCCGCCGTACTTGATAACGACCGTCTTGCCGGTCAGGTTTTTAATCCACGGCAGTGCCTCAAACAGCAGCTGCGCGGTCGCTTCATTGGATTCGCTCGAACGACAATCGCGTGCGAATTTCATAATCTGCCTCGTCTTTCGTGTAGCTATCGCGCCGTACCTCGTTGCCCGCGATTGCAGCGGGACGCACGGCACATCGGGAGTCTAGGAACGATAGTCGCCGTTAATGGAGATGTACTCGTGCGTGAGGTCGCAAGTCCACACGGTGGTCGCCGCGTCCCCTGCGCCCAGGTCTGCCGAGATCACAATCTCGGGCGCCTCAAAACGTCGCAGGGCCTCGTCCTCATCGAAGGGAACCGTCAGGCCATCGCGACAGACAGGCATGCCCATCATGTCGATGGACACATCTTCTTGGTTAAACCGCACGCCACACTTGCCGAGCGCCATGGCAACGCGGCCCCAGTTGCAGTCGTGGCCGGCGATGCAGGTCTTGACGAGCGGCGAGTTGGCGACAGCACGGGCGGCGATATCGGCCTCCTCGTCGTTCGCGGCGCCGGTGACGTTAACCGTCACGAGCTTGGATGCGCCCTCGCCATCTGCGGCGATGTTGCGCGCCAGGCTCTCGCACACCTCATGCACGGCAAAGGCCAGCTCGTCGAAGGCGTCAGAGCCCTCGACAATGGGTTCGGCATCCGCGGCAGCGGCGCCGGAGGCAAGCATGATGCAGGTGTCGTTGGTCGAGGTGTCGGAGTCGACCGTTACCTTATTAAAGGTCTGCTTGACGGTGGAGAGCAACAGGGCGTGGAGCGCCGCCGGCTCGACGGGGGCATCGGTAGTGATGACCGCGATCATGGTTGCCATGTTGGGCATGATCATGCCCGAGCCCTTGCACATACCGCCCACCGTATAAGCGTTGCCTGCATGGCCAGCAGCCTCACTGCGGTAGCGAACGGCATACTCCTTGGAATGGGTATCGGTCGTCATGATAGCGCGGGCGGCATCGGCGCCACCATGAACGGAGAGCGCCTCGTAGGCAGCAGGAATGGCGGTCTCAAACGTGTCGATCGGCAGAATCTGGCCAATCACACCCGTGGAGGCAACCAGAATCTGCTGGGGCTCACAGCCGATGACCTGCGATGCGATGTTGCACGTCTCGCGCGCGCAGGCAAGGCCGGTCTCGCCCGTGGCGGCGTTGGCATTGCCAGAGTTGACCGAAACGCCGGCAATGACGCCATAGCCCTTCTCGGCGCCGCCCAGGTTGGCACGGCTCACCTGCACGGGCGCCGCACAAAAGCGGTTAGTCGTAAACACGCCGGCCCCGGGACAGGGTTTATCGGGCACGACGAGCGCGTAATCCAGGCGCTCGGGATTCTTGCGGAATCCGGCATGGATGCCCGCCGCCTTAAAGCCGGCTGCCGCCGTTACGCCGCCCTCTACGGCACGGATCTTGATATCGAACTGCTCAGCATTCATCGTCTTTATGACTCCTTATGTCAAACAAAAAATGGGCATCGGTTGGAGCGCCATGCCAGCCACAATCATGAGACCAGCTTAAAAGTGGCGCCCAACTCGATGCCCGACTACCAAATCGCTAACAATCGAATGTGCTACACCGGGCACGCCACCGTAGGCAAGCCTCGTCGCTCGTCAAAACCAAAGACGATGTTGGCGCACTGGACCGCCTGGCCCGCTGCACCCTTGCACAGATTGTCGATGGCGCCCGTAGCCACCAGAACGCCCGCGCGCTTGTTGAGCGCGAGGCCGATCTGGGCGGCGTTGGTGCCGACGACCGAAGCCGTCTTGGGCTGCTGGCCGGCATCGAGTACGCGCACGAAGGTGCGACCGGCGTAGAACTGCTTGTAATGGTCGACAACGTCCTCAAGGGTCAAGGTATCGATAGCCTGCGGCGTAAGCGGCATCGTCACCGTAGAGAGCAAACCGCGCTTGAGCGGTGCCAGGTGCGGGGTAAAGACGACGCGATCGGTTAGGCCCAAGATCTGCTCGATTTCGGGCGTGTGACGATGCTTGCCCACGCCATAGGCCTCCAGGTTCTCGTCCGCGCTGCAAAAATGCGTACGGGCGTTGCAGGACTTACCGGCACCCGTTACACCGCTGATAGCGTCAACGATCACGGGGCCGCTCTGGGCAACCCAGCCGGCGCGCACGGCAGGCGCGGCGGCAAGGCTCGTCGCGGTGGGATAGCAACCGGCGCAGGCGACCAGCACGGGCTTGCCGTCGGCGTGGTCGGATGCAGCGGTCTCCAAATCCTGGCAGAACAGCTCGGGCAGACCAAAGGCGCGGCTCTTGAGTAGCTCGGGGCTCGTGTGCTCGGCGGCATACCAGGCCTCAAAAGTGGCCGGATCGCTCAGACGATAGTCGGCCGAGAGGTCAATGCAGGAGACTCCCGCGGCAAGCAGGGCGGGCACCTGTGCCATGGCAGCCGTGTGCGGCACGGCCAAAAAGACCGCATCGCAGTTCTTGAGCTCGGGGGCGTCATGCGTCGTGAAGACAAGATCGCTTACGCCGGCGAAACTCGGATACACCGCAGACAACGGCTGGCCGGCATCGGCGTTGGACGTAATGGCAGCAAGTTCAAACTCGGGATGACCGAGGACGAGGCGAATGAGCTCGGCGCCAGCATATCCAGCCGCGCCGACGATTCCAACCTTCAAAGACATATCAGACTCCTTGTCTGCAGTTATGCACCAATGCGCATCCCGCAGCCGTCGTTATGAAGTGGGTTGAAACTTTAGCACCAAAAGATGCATATCTACGCAAATCTTTTGCATATTCATGCATTGAAACAGTCCCGACACATTCACTCGAAGGAATTGACAAATAAATGCGGGCCCCATATTGCCCAGTGCGCCTTACGGTGACGTTGCAATGTGGGGCCCGCTACATGCGAGAATTTGAATTGTCGAAGCTTGCTGAGAGACTCGTTTAGAGCTCGACCGGCACCCATTCATCATGGTTGCAGATAAAGGCCTCGGGTTCCTCCACGCTAAAGAAGACGAGCGTGGGATCGCCTGCGCCCTCGTAGTGCTCGCCTAGGCGCTCCAGGTGCTTCCAGCCTGTCTCGCGCATATCGGGAGCGGCCTGGTCATCCAGACCCGCACGCCCGCGCAAGATGAGCCAGCCATGGCCCGGCCACCAACTCGTGGCCTCAAAGCGTTGATTTTGCAGCAACTCTTGCCACACGTCTTTGGTGCGCGCCGTTACAAACCACAACTTGCCGTCCTGGATCTGCGCAAACGAAAACGGACGCACATGCGGCTGCCCGTCAACGCTCGTCGCCAAATACCATGCCGGCACCGACGTCAGATACTCCAACACCGTATTCAATCCGTCCACGTTTCCTCCTGTCACCTGACCAGTCTTTTTGGAATGGGTAGTCAATTTGGGAAATTAGAGCTCCAGACGCTCCTCGCTGCCGTCGATATCACAGAAGCGGGCGGCGATATTGCGCACCGAGAAAAATGCAAGGCGACCGTCGTTGGCGCTCTCGTGATTCTCGCCGATGCCCATCATGTGCTTAAAGCCGGCTTGGCGCACCCGGTCGCTCACGACCGCGTCGTCCTCGAGCGTGGCCTCGCCGGTCAGCACAATCCAACACTCCCCCGGTTTCCAACCCGAAACCTCAAACTTGGGGTTCGCGCTGAGCTCGGCCCACACGTCCTTATCGCGCGAGGTGCAAAACCACAGCTTGCCATCATCGACCATGGCAAACGAGAACGGCCTCACGCGCGGCTGATGTCCGTCCGTCACGTCGATCGTGGCAAGATACCACGCCGGAATACGCCTAAGATACGAACAGGCGCGCTCGAGCTGCGCCGTGCGATCGTTGTCGGTCATAGGGACCCCTTTCCTGCGCTCGAATCGCGCCTAAACAAGTTGAAGATTGATGACGATGACGCAGATGAGCAGCAACGCCGTCACCACCGCCGCCAACGCATCGCCGCGGCCAAATGCAAGCGCATGCAGACGCGTGCGGCCCTGCTCGCCATGATAGCAACGGGCATCCATGGCGGCAGACAGCGTTTCGGCATGACGGAACACGCCCGTGAACAGCGGAATCGCCACACTGCCAAGCATACGCACGCCGCCGAGCGGGCCTCCCGTCACGCGCGCACCGCGGCTCGCCTGTGCATCGGCCGTCTGCTTCATCTCAGTGGCAAACTGCGGCATAAAGCGCAGCGCGATACCCATGATCATGCCGAGCTCGTGCGCAGGAAGTCCCACACGCGCAAACGGCGCGAGCAGGCGCTCAAAGCCCGCGGTGAGGTCGAGCGTCGGTGTGGTAAGCGTGATAGCGCTCATACCGGCCATCATCAAGGTCAGGCGGCACGCCATAAAGGCGGCGGAATGCAGCGAGCCCTCGCTTATCTGCAAAAAGCCGAGCTGCCACAGAATGCGCCCGCTCTGGTCGGAAAACAGGTTGAGCACCGCGACCACCGCGACAATCGCCAGCAGCGGTGCCATCGATGACAGGACGCGACGAGCCGGCACCCGGGACACGGCATAGATCAGGACAACGAAGATTGGGACCGGGACCAGTCCGCGGAAGCTGCTGACCGTGAGCGTCGTGATCAGAAACACAAAGCCCAAGAGCAACTTGGTTCGCGGGTCCAGGCGGTGGATTGCGCTATCGCCGGGATAGTAGCTGCCAAACGAAAACGCCTCCATTAGCAGCCCTCCTCTCGCGCGACCGTCCTGGATTTAGCAATGTCCGCGACGTTAGAAGGACCGTCCGAGCGAACGATTAGCAGGTCCACCAACTCGTCTGCCAACGACTCAACCGTATAGAGGCCGTCAAAGCGCAGCGGCACGCCCGCCTTCGCAAGCGCCAGCGCCATGCGCTGGGCAGCGGGAACACCCAAGCCGATTGATTTAAGCTCATCCGCATGCGCAAACACCTGAGCGGGCGTGCCCTCGGCAAACACCGCACCTTTGTTCATTACGACGATACGGTCGCAGCAATTGGCCAGGTCATCCATGCTGTGCGAAACCATGACGACGGTCAGGCCATCGCGGTGAAGTCGATCGATGAGCTCCAAGAAATCACTGCGCGCCGCCGGATCGAGCCCCGCCATGGGCTCATCGAGTACCAGGACCTCGGGCTCCATGGCAAGCACGCCAGCAAACGCCACGCGCCGCTGCTGCCCGCCCGAGAGCTCAAAGGGGCTCTTGTCGCCCACCGTGGCCAGGTCGAGGCCCGCGCGCGCGAGCGATGACTCAACGCGGCGGGCAACCTCGGCCTGCGACAAGCCAAGGTTACGCGGACCAAACGCCACGTCCTGTGCCACGGTCTCGGCAAACAGCTGACGCTCTGGATACTGAAACACCACGCCGACCTTTGCCTTAACCGCGGCGGCATCTTTCTTGTTTACCAGGTCGAGCCCCAATGCGTAAACGGAACCCTCCTGGGGACGAATCAGGCCGTTGAGATGCTGAATCAGCGTCGACTTACCCGAACCGGTATGGCCCGCAAGGCCCAGGAACTCGCCACGACGCACCGTTAGCGACACATCACGCAACGCCCAGGGGCTGCTAGGGTCGTTGCCCCAGAGGGCCTGCTTGTTCGATGTGCCCTCGGCGGCTGGGCGCTTGTGCCAACGGCGACGCTCGCGGGCGCTCAGCGAATAGCTGTACGAAAGGTGCGAAATCTCGATGACGGACTCCAGCGCGTCTGCGCCATCGATTGCAGAGGAGACGTTGTCGGAAATACGAGGATCGGATGCGAAAGGCCGTCCGGCGATGCCTGTCCTACTCCGCTCGGCATAAACCTGCGCTATATCGGCGACCATATCCGCCTCGCGCACCTGTGCGCAAATGGGCACGCCCTTCGCGCAAAGCGCCCTGCCAAGACAGCACGATGCCGGCATATCCAGGTTCAGCCGCGCGAGTTCGTCCGCCCGCGTCAAGATCTCCTCGGGCGTACCGAGCATGGCAACGCGGCCCGCCTGGAAGACAGCAACGCGATCGGCCTCAGCGGCCTCTTCCATAAAGTGCGTAATCATCACGATGGTCATGCCGCGTTCGTGCAGCGCGTGACAGGCCTTCATAAGGCCCTTGCGCCCGCGCGGATCGAGCATCGAGGACGCCTCGTCCAAAATGAGCACGCGCGGCTCCATGGCGAGCACGCCGGCAAGCGCCACGCGCTGCTTTTGTCCGCCCGAGAGAGCGTGGGTCTCGTGGCGCTCAAAACCCACCAGACCCACGGCCTTCAGCGCCTCGCGCACGCGCCGCGCGATCTGGGCCGATTCGACCCCTAAGTTCTCGGGACCAAACGCAACATCGTCCTCGACAAGCGTCGCTACAAGCTGGTCGTCGGGATTCTGGAACACCATGCCCGCAGTCGAGCGGACGTCGTAGACCAGCTCGGGGTCGGACGCGTCCATGCCATTGACACACACCGTTCCCGCATCGGGCTGCAGCAGCGCGTTCAAATGCTTGGCAAACGTCGACTTGCCCGACCCATTGCCGCCGAGGATGCAGAAAAACTCGCCATCCTCGATGTTCAGATCGATGCCATCGAGCGCCGGCACGACACCGTCATAGCTAAAGGAAACGCCCCGACACTCAATCATGCGCGGCCTTTGACCTGGTCCTTCTTGGGCGTGATGAGATTAGAGACCGCCTTGTACACCACCAGCGTCAACACCGAGTTAAGCACGGTCTTGATGAGGTTAAACGGCAAGACGGCGGGAAGCATGAGCGGCAGAATCACATCGGCCGAGCCATACCAGAACCAAACGCCGATGGTCAGGTTCGCGACCATGGACAGCGCCGTAGCGGCAATGACGCCGAGCGCCAGGCCAATCACGGCACCCTTGTAGGTGTGCATCTTCTGATAAACGATAGCCGCAGGCAGAATATAGCCCATCGTGGCAACCAAGTTCATAAGCGCGCCGACCCAGTCGCCCGTGGTAAGCGCATGGATAACGATCGCCATAGCGGCAACAGCGGTACCGGCACCGGGGCCATACGCAAATCCGCACACCATCGCCGGCACCAGCGACGGGTCGTAGGTCAAAAACGGCGCCGAAGGAAGGATGGGCAGCTGCACATACATAAACAGTGCTCCCAAGGCGCACATCAACGCCATGGTAACGAGCTGTTTAGTGCTCCACCTATTCGTGTTCTCAAAATGGATATGCTGCGACTGTTCAGACATAAGATCACCTGCCTCTTTCATCCGGACTCTAACCGTTGGTACTGGGATCTCACCAGTTCAGCCGGCATGCGAACCAACGCACACACGGGTCGCGGACTCATCGGCTCGGTCGCAGGCATCTCGCCTGCGCCACGGCGTCCCTTTGACACCGCCCGATTTACCGCCAGTGGGGAATTTCACCCCGCCCTGAAACAGCAATTGCAAGTGTAGCACGAGCGGATATTCGCGCAAGTATGCCAAGGGTAATTTGTGGCGGGGACCAGTTGCCGCAACAACCACGTTCCCCACCCATCCCAAAGTAACGCGCCTTTCGCGGCAAAGCCGCGAAACAGCGACCGGGACACGTATCCCCATCAGCCACGATCACCGCCCACGCCGACCTCAAGGCCGTAAACGCAGGGAATCCGGGGGCGGGACGGGGGTTTCTCTCCGGAACATTCCGCAGGACGCAAAGAGGCTCCGCAGCGCGAAGCGCGATGCGGAGCCTCTTTGCATGTCCGAGGACGTTCCGGAGAGAAACCCCC
>CABSBK010000018.1 GCA_902475865.1 uncultured Collinsella sp. | reverse complement strand
TGGCCGGCGGGGCAGCACCTGTCCCACCGGCCATCATGTACGCTCTTTTAGCTACTCCGCGAGCTTTTCTACCTGATCGAGCATCTTGTCAAGCTTGGCCTTTGCCTCGGCCTTGACCTTCTCAGCTTCTTCGTGAGCCTTCGCCTTCTGGGCGGCCTTTTCCTCGGCTTCGGGATCGACGACGACCAGGTTGGATGCATCATGCTCAACCAACTTAAGCGCATGCTCGGGGCACACCTTGACGCAGGCTCCGCAACCTAAGCAATACGTCGACTCCAACGCAAAGCGGCCGCTTCCCACCAAATCGCAGGCAAACGTGGGGCACACGTTGACGCACTCGCCGCACGACGTGCACTTGTCAAAATCGCATTCCGGCGTGCTCACCTGCATGTTCTGTGCAAGCTCGGGGTGGTTTTGCAACGTTGAGAGCACCAGTTGGCGCCCGTGCGTGAGCGAACGGCGACGCTTGGTCGTCGTGGTGCCGCACATGGTGTTGAGCGTGCGCTCCAGCTGGGTAATCTGATGGCGATGGGCCTTGAGCTTTTGCGTCACCGAGGCCAGCGCCGCCGTCGCCGGATTGAGCTTGGTCACCGTCAGGCCCGTGGTGCGGGCAATCTTTTCCATGTACTCCTTGCGTTCGTACTCGCGAAGCTTATGGCACTTGAGGCTCTTGGGGTCGACCTCCAAGCCCATGCCCGTGCCGGACCACTCCTCGGCCTTCGCAATCGCCTCGCCCAGAATGTCCTCACCGCCGGTGTTGCGGCATTTATCGCACACGCCCAGCGGCAGGTAGACGCTCACGTTGGGATAGTCGGCCAGCACCGAGAACCAAGTCTCGGCCGTAATATCGCCAACGCAGGCAACGACGACCTCGTTTTCGCGCGGCATGCGCTTGAGGGCGCGCGTGCAGGTGACGTAGGCGGTCTCATGGCTCGTAGCGGCAGAGACGATATCGTCATACAGGTTTTTGGGCGCCAGGCGCGGCGAGATGATCGCCTCGGTCGGACAGGCAGCGGCGCACAGGCCGCACTTGCGACAGGAGTCGAGGATCTCAATGGCGTCTTCCTCGACCTCGATAGCGTTGACCGGGCACACGTCCATGCACGCGGTGCAGCCGCTCTTTTCGTTTTTGCAGGTCAGACACGGAATGGTGTTGCCGCGCGGGCGCTCCTTGTAGTCGGCAGGATTCCACTGCGGCGCCGACGGATCGAGTGCATCGGTCACGCCGCCAAGCGGGTTTTTAAGAAAGTCGAAACCCTTGCTGATCTCGATAATGTCATCAAACAGATCGTGTTCCTGCGCCATGCGCGGCCCCTCCCTGAGCAGTGCAAACAAGCAAGAGATAATGATACGCTATCGGCCCACGCCTCGGGCAAATTACACGCGGCGCACCTTTGAGGCAAATAGTCTATAGCCTATCTCCGCCTCGATTGCACAAGATCGATCAAACGCCAAGCTATGCCTCGCGCATGAGCTGCACAAGCTTTTGTTTGGTCGCCTTGGCCTGCTCGTTAGCCATATTGCGTTCGTTTCTAATGGCCGCATCCGCAACGCTCATCAAGTCGGCATCGGAAATCTCGTCAAGGCCCAGCTCCTCGAGCGTCGTCGGCAGACCGACGCGCTGGCAAAACTCGAGCACCTGATCAAGCTCGGGCGCACGCTCCAAACGAAGCTGGACCACTAGGCCAAATGCCACGGCCTCGCCGTGCATGGCCTTGCACTCGGGCAGAATCGTCAGGCCATTGGCGATGGCATGGGCAAGCGCTAGGCCACCGCTCTCAAAGCCTACGCCCGAGAGCAGAATATTGCACTCGATCAGGCGCTCAACCGCCGGCGATATACGGCCCTTTTTGAGATCGCGCTTGGCAGCGACGCCGCACTCCATGAGCGTGTCGTAGCAGGCACGAGCCGCAACCAGGGCCAAGTGCCCCGGCGCGCCACCGTGCTCGTTAATGCCGTGCGCCGCGACGCACGAACGCGCCTCGAAGTACGTTGCCAGCGCATCGCCCATGCCAGCGACCGTCATACGCAGTGGGGCCGCCGCGACCACGTTGGTATCGACCACGACCAGGTCTGGATTCTTCTCGAGCATCAGGTAGCGGTCGAACGACCCATCCTCGTGATACAGCACCGAAATCGCGCTGCACGGACCGTCCATCGAAGCCGCCGTGGGGCATACGCATAACGGCAACTCGGCATAATACGCAACGGCCTTGGCGATATCGAGCATCTTGCCGCCGCCAATACCCACCACCATGTCGCAATACTCGGCCTGGGCTTCCTTAGCCATTTTTACAACGGCCTCTTCCGTACACGGACCGTCATAAATCTTAAAGAAAGGCTCGCTTAGATCTTCGTCCAGAAATCCATCGACGATCTGCTTGCACAGCCGATCCTCGGTGCCCTGGTCAAACAAGACATAGGCAGCGCAGCCCAACCATGACAAATACCTGCCCTGACGCGAGAGCTCACCCGGCCCCTGAACATACCGACCGGGACCGCCGTAAACCATGGGAAGCGCCATACGAGAATCCGCCCTTTCATCAACAACAATTGGTGCAAAGCAACCTGACCCCTTTGCACCATAGCAAAAAGGGGCAAAGCCGTCTGTCGGCTTTACCCCTTCCTTACCTTAGTTTACTCATCCATAAGGTAGTAGTGACCCAGTGCGTCGGCACCCAGGATGGCGTTGGCGACCATCTCAGGCGTCACCTCAAACGGCATGTTGCACATGGTGTCCTCAGGCGCGCACGCGGCCTCGGCAACAATCATGGCCTTCTCGCGCGTAAGCTCGGCAACGCCAAGTTCCTTCATCGTGACCGGCAGGCCCAGCTCAATGCAGAAGCCCAAGACTTCCTCGAGCTTCTCGGTCGGGGCATCCTCGAGTACCAGCTGGACGATAGTGCCAAAGGCGACCTTCTCGCCGTGATACATGCCGTGGCACTCGGGCAGCATCGTCAGGCCATTGTGGATGGCATGAGCAGCAGCAAGGCCCGAGCTCTCAAAGCCAATACCCGAAAGCAGCGTATTGGCCTCGATGATGTGCTCGACGGCGGGCGTGAGCGCACCCTTCTCCAGCGCGACCTTGGCCTTGACGCCATCGGCCATAAGCGTCTCGTAGCAGAGCTTGGCAAGCGCCAGGCCGGCCATTCCGCCTTTGCCGCCGGCACAAGTACCACCGTCGGCATCATGCGTCGCCTGAGCCTCGAAATAGGTTGCGAGCGCATCGCCCATGCCGGAAACCGTCAGGCGCACCGGGCTCGCCGCTATAACCGTCGTATCCATAAGGACAATGTTGGGGTTTGCCTTAAGGAAGAGGTACTTGTCGAACTGGCCGTCATCGGTATAAAGCACCGAAAGCGCCGAGCACGGGGCATCAGTCGAAGCAATGGTGGGGCAAATGATAACCGGGGATTCCAGGTAATAGGCGACGGCCTTCGCGGTGTCGAGGATCTTGCCGCCACCGACGCCGACGATGATGTCGCAACCGTTGTCGCGAGCGAGCGCAACCAGGCGATCGACCTCGCCCTTGGAGCACTCGCCGTTAAAGTCCTCAAACAGCAGCTCGGCCTTAGCCTCGGCAAAGCCGCCCTCGATCTTGGCACCGACGCGCTTCTTGCCCGAAGGCGTCACGATGACGAGGGCCTTAGCGCCGAGCGGCTCGACATAGGAGCCGAGCTTGGCGAGCTCGTCCGGACCTTGGATGTACTTGCTGGGGCTATTGAAAATTGCAGCCATAACTATCCCATTCTCTAAAAGAAAAAAAGAAAGGGGCTCCGTACAGATACGTGCGGAGCCCCTCGTTACGATAACAAGAGTCGATTAGAAATCGATGTCGGTGTCGTAGTAGCAGGCCTTGAGAATCTTCTCGAAGTCGGCAGCCTTGGTCTCACGCGGGTTCTCGGGCGTGCAGGCGTCCTGCTCGGCGTTCGCGGCGATCTCGGGCAGCTTGGCGAGGAACTCCTCCTCGGAAACCATCTGCGGGTTCTCGGCGTCGACCTTCACGCCACCATTCGCGTAATCCTTGATGGACTGCGGAATGTTGAGCTGGTCGTTGAGGTCGCGAATCTTCTGGACGAGCGCAGCGATGAGCTCCTCGTTGGTCTCGCCGGGAAGGTGCAGGATCTCCTTGGCCACGTATGCATAACGCTCGGCAGCACGCGGGTCCTTGGAGTTCCACTGGATGACCTTGCCCAGGTACATGGCGTTAGCAGCACCGTGGATGATGTGACCGTTCTCAAAGGCTGCACCGGTCTTGTGAGCCATGGAGTGAACGATGCCGAGCAGGCCCGAGGAGAAGGCGATACCGGCGATGCACTGAGCCTCGTGCATGTGCTGACGGGCCTCATGGTCGCCAGCATAGGACTTGGGCAGCCACTCGACGATCTCGCGGATGCCGTGCAGAGCGTTGGCGTCGGTGAACATAGAGGCGCAGGTGGAAACGTAGGCCTCCATGCAGTGGGTCAGAGCGTCCATGCCGGTATGAGCGCACAGCTTGGCGGGCATGGTGTAGGTGAGCTCGGGGTCGACGATGGCGACATCAGGAGTGATGTTGAAGTCGGCCAGCGGGTACTTGATGCCCTTGGCGTAGTCGGTGATGACGGAGAAGGCAGTGACCTCGGTAGCGGTGCCGGAGGTAGAGGAGATGGCGCAGAAGTGAGCCTTCTGACGCAGCTCGGGGAAGCTGAACGGCTGGATGATGTTATCGAAGGACTCCTCGGGATACTCGTAGAAGACCCACATGGCCTTAGCGGCATCGATGGGCGAGCCGCCGCCGATGGCGATAATCCAGTCGGGCTCGAACTCGCGCATGGCCTCGGCGCCCTTCATGACCGTCTCGATGGACGGGTCGGACTCGACGCCCTCGAACAGCTTGACCTCGAAACCGCCTTCCTTAAGGTCGGCCTCAACGTCCTGCAGGAACCCGCCGCGGCGCATAGAGCTGCCGCCAGAAACGATGATGGCCTTCTTGCCCTTGAGGTTCTTCACCTCGTGGCGAGCGCCCTCACCAAAGTACAGATCGCGAGGATTGGTAAAACGTCCCATACTGTGCCTCCTAAACAAGCCCCTCTTAGACTTGCGTATATAACGGAGCACCCAATTGGCTCCGTTAGGACCGGTTTGCGCGTTGCCGGCGATGACAATGCGCGATGTCTAAACGTCTCAACGCTCAGACAAACACTATTTTACCGTTCTGGTTGGTCAGTTATTCACCTAAAGCCGATAATGATGAAACGTTTTTTCTATCCCTGAAGACCCTTGTGGGACATTCATACTCCCAAGCTGGGCAAACGTTTTATCAGGGTTGACTACATATCCCGGGCAGGACTGTGCCCCTCCAAAATGTGCCCCGTTCGCCGCCAAAAATCGACCGTTTACGGCACTGTGATACCACCCGCGCAACCGAGGTGCCGACATTTGTGCGACATCCGTCTTCGTGGTGCAAAGGTGCAAGTCCAAGTGCGGCACCCCCGGTGTGCCACATGCGGGTAAACTAGAACTTTATATAGAGATGATTTGAACCCTAACCGCAGCAAAGGAGGCCCCATGGCATTCGACCCCATTCAAGAGGATTGCCATCGCCTCGTTCTTGAGGCCTTGCGCCGCGACAATATTCCACTCACCGACGGCCCCGCCGTCGAGCGTCTGATGGAACAATTCACCCGCAACCCCGCACCGCTCATCGTGCACGACCGCGACCGCGCCGGGCACCTCATTGCCAAGGTGGTCGAGGCTGTCGACTACCGCATTCCCTTTATCCCTGACGATACCCAGGCAGAGCAGGAAGAGGCAGCTGCCGAGAACATGCTCCGCGAGGCGGCCGCACTCGATCCGGCCAACTGGGACGCCCAGCGCATGCTGACGGCGCTCACCGCCGAATCCAACGAGGAATACGTGCAGTATCTGGTGTCCAAGTGCGATGAGGTCGAGCACGACCTAGCGCTCAAAATCGCCTCGGCGCAGGACCCCTACGAGCGCGAGGCCGCAGGCGACCTGACCCGCCGTCCCTACCTGCGCTGGCTTGCCGCCTTGGCATCGCGCGCGCTCATTAGCGGCCGCTACCGCATGTCGCTGGATGCCGCGAATCGCAGCCTGGACTTTGCGCCCAACGACCCCGCTGGCGTCCGCCACACCGCAATGCTCGCCATGGCAAAGCTTGAATACCCTGCCGAGGAGCTCAAGCGTTTTCGTTCCGCCCACTCCGTACCCTATCTCGCGAATACCCCGCTGCGCCGCCGCCCCAAAGATGCGGAGCGCGACCTGGACCCGTGGACGCTCATCGCGCTGATGAGCGCAGCCTGGCGCGAGCTGGACTACGAGGGTGCCGAACACTATCTGCGTATCCTGGTGCGCTCATGCCCGCACGCAGCCGAGGCGCTCTACTTCCAAACCGAATTTCCCGATGGCGTCTATGCTCGCGTCAACGTGGGTGTGGGCTCCACCGATGAGCTTGTCCTTGCCCTGTCCGAGGCGACGCCGGTGCTGCAGGAGGGCCTAGGCGCGCCCGACAACGCCAGCTTTGCCGCCTGGGTCGCCACCAACGACATCGTGCGCTCCCAGATCGACGAACGAACCCTGCGCGCGGCCGAGCAGGGTTTGCCGTTTAAGGGAGGAGACCTCTAATGGATCCGAGCGTCTACATCCCCGCCTATCTGGAGCGCACCTATCTGGCGTCGCACCCCGAACTCACCGATGCAGCACGCGAGCTTGTCCATAACGACATCAGCGCAAACCCTCACAAGTATGCGCAAACCGAACATGCCCAAGCGCTGCTGTCCTATGCCGGCGTTCATCGTCATTTGCTTGACGAGCTTCGTCGCATCGAAGACATGGGCAGCGACGAGGAGTTTGAGCAGACGCGCAACCGTCTGTTCGACGATATGCGCGATGAGCTGCTCAAGATCGTCCGCGTCGATGCGTTGGCCGTCGATGCCCAGCTGCTCGCCATCATCCTGGCGGACACGCCCGTCGATGCCTGCCTGGGCGACCTGATGAAGCTCGAGGCGAGCACCGCCGACTACCTGCAACAGAGCGTGCCCGGGTTTGATATGGAGGCCCCGCACTACTGGGCCAATAATGTTTTGGCCGACGGTGTCACCGCAGCAGACCTTACCGTGAGCGAGCCGGCGCTTATCGGGTGGCTCCACACGCTCGAGGCCATCTCGCAGCTGTGCATGGCGAGCGCTCGTTACCGTGCTGCTGCCAACTACGCCCGCCGCGTCCTTAAGGCAGCCGGCTATCCCACCCGAGCTGCCGGCACCGTGCTGCTTGCCCTCGCCCGCTTGGAAGACCAGGACGGCTTTTTTGCCCTGGCACACCAGCTTGAGGAACAGATGGGGGCAGACGCACTCGAAAACTCTCCTTGGTACCTGCTCGCCCGCACGATCCTGCTGTTCAAAACAAGCAAGATGCGCCCGGCGACGCGCGCGCTGCGTGAGTTCGCTAACCGTTGCGAGGGCGGCGCGTTCTTCTTGCTGAACCCCATGTACCAGACGCCGTACCTTCCCTGCCGACCCGAGCCACGCGACCCCTGGGACCTCTCGCACCAGGCGGTTTGGGAAGCCGACGGCATTATCTCGGACACCCCCGACTTTGCCCCCTGGGCCAACGCCTGCGAAGATGTATCGCAGCTTGCCCAGGAATTTGCGCGCCGCTACGGCTTTTAGCGACGCAATCGCCCCGACCATGTCATCTATGTTAGGAACGGCTTCATGAATCTCCGCTCATCTCTCGCCTGCACCTCGAGCGATATCGCTCGCTGGGGGCTGCGCTCCGTCCTTAAGCGCCAGGGCGGCGTGCTTCCCGGCCGCATCGCCATGAAGATCGACCCCGAGCTGCTAAGCGACCTCGCGAGCCTGGTCGACCGCAGCGTGGTGATCACCGGCACTAATGGCAAGACCACCACCTCCAACCTCATCGCCGACGCCGTTGCTGCCAGCGGTGCTACCGTGGTGTGCAACCGTGCCGGCAACAATATGGAGCCTGGTGTGGTGGGTGCTCTGCTCGAGGCCCGCAGCGATCTTAAGCACACCAGCAGCGGCAAACGCGTGGGCGTTTTTGAATGCGACGAGCTCTACACGGTGCGCGTTCTGCCCAAGCTCAAGCCGACGTACTTTGTGCTGCTCAACCTGTTCCGTGACCAGCTGGATCGCTACGGCGAGATCGACCATACCCAAGACGTCATCGCCCATGCGTTGGAGCTTTCGCCGGCAACGACGCTCATCTATAACGCCGACGATCCGCTGTGTGCCGCGATCGCCGCGCGCGTTCCCAATGCAAGCATCGCCTTTGGCATCGACGGCGCCACCAACACCGAGTCCGACCGCATTAGCGACTCGCGTTTTTGCTCACAGTGCAACGCACCGTTGGAGTACGACTATGTGCAGTACGGACAGCTTGGCGCATACCATTGTCCCTCGTGCGGCTGGGCCCGCCCCGCGCTTGTCCGTCGCGTGACGGGCGTGGAGCTCGGCTGCGACGGCTACGGCTTTGACCTGGTCTTTGGATCTGCGCCCGACGCGGCTGCCGTACACATCGCCACGCGCTACAACGGCCTGTATATGGTCTACAACGTAGCCGCAGCCTTCTTCGCCACCCACGAGCTGGGCGTGGACACCGCACGCCTGCAGCCTACGCTCGACGCCTACGTGCCAGCAGGTGGTCGCATGGGCCGTTGGAATATCGCCGGCCGAACCGTCGAGGCCAATCTGGCCAAGAATCCCGTGGGCTTTGATCGCCAGATCCAGTCCATCAAGACGGCAGGTGGCAGGCTCTGCGCCTTTTTCCTGAACGACAACGATGCCGATGGCCACGATGTATCGTGGATCTACGACGTCGACTTTGAGCGCATCGCCGATACAACGGGGCTTGTCGCCTTTGCCGGCGGCACGCGCGCGCACGATATGCAGGTGCGCCTCAAGTACGCCGGCATTGACGCCGTCATCATCTCGAATATCGAGCAGGCGATCGGCGCCGTTGGGGATGAAGCCGCCGGCGACACTTTCTATGCCGTCGCCAACTACACGGCCTTTCCGCCGCTGGTCAAGGAGCTCGACGGGCTTAAGGATACCGATGCGAGCTCGGTTGCCTCCTGCGCCGTAACACGCGCCGATGGGAGCGCTGTCCCCGTCGGCGTCGCGCCGGTCGAGCTTTCGCGCCCCCTGCGCATCGTCTATCTGTACCCCGATGCCCTCAACCTCTATGGCGACGGCGGCAACGTCATCGCCCTCGAGCGCCGCTGCGCCTGGCGTGGCATTCCCGTGCGCGTGGACGAGGTCCGTATGGGCGAGTCGCTCGATCTCACCGACGCCGATATCGTCATGATGGGCGGCGGCTCCGATCGCGACCAGCTGGCCGTGGCGCACGAGCTGCTCGCTCAAAAAGACAAGGTTGCGGCCTATGTTGAGGACGGCGGTTCGCTGCTCGCCATCTGCGGCAGCTATCAGCTGCTCGGCCGTTCGTACTATATGGGCGAAGATCGCATTGAGGGCATGGGCATCATTGCCGCCGAGACCGTGCGCGGCTCCGACCGTCTGATAGGCAACGTCGCCGTCAAGACCGACCTGGCACCCGAGCCCTTTGTGGGATTCGAGAACCACGGCGGCCGCACCCTGCTCGATACAGATGCCACGCCGCTCGGAACGTCCGTCGTCACGGGCACCGGCAACAACGGTGACGATGGCTTTGAGGGTCTGATCTACAAGGGCGTCATCGGCACGTACCTGCATGGTCCGGCGCTGCCCAAGAACCCCGAGCTCGCCGACTGGCTCATCGCGCACGCCCTCGAGCGCCGCGGCGATGCGCAGGCCACAGCCCTGCTGCCGCTCAAGCCCCTCGATGACACCTACGAGCACGCCGCCCACGACGCCGCCATGAAGCTCCTCCCCTAACGCCCCGCCACTACAAAGGGACAGGCACCTTTGTGGTGGTTTTCCAGTTTGCCATCGATATACGCACCGGCAAAAAAGTCTGCTATACTCTTTCCCGCTGTCCCCATCGTCTAGCGGCCAAGGACGCCACCCTTTCAAGGTGGATATCGCGGGTTCGAATCCCGCTGGGGGCACCACAGAATCTGAGAAGCCCGTTACCAATTCGGTAGCGGGCTTTTTGCTACCCATGCGCCGGGATTCGAACCCGAC
>CABSBK010000017.1 GCA_902475865.1 uncultured Collinsella sp. | reverse complement strand
ACGCGGCAAGGTTTCCGTCATGTATACGCCACGGCGTATGCCCACTAAAAAGGCCCCCGCAAAGCGAGGGCCTTTTGAGAAGCTATGTAAGATCGCTTGGTCGCGTTACTCGCAGAGCGAAAGAGCGGCCTCGTCAGCAACGACGACGCAGTTGGTGTGCAGCTGCAGGATCGAAGCCGGGCATTTGGGCGTAACCGGACCATAGCACATATCGTGCACGGCCTGAGCCTTGGCATCGCCGTTGGCGACAACCAGGATCATGCGGGCATACATGATGGTCTGGGTGCCCATGGTGTAAGCCTGACGGGGCACGTCATCGATGCTGTCGAACAGGCGGCTGTTGGCCTGAATGGTGCTCTCGGTCAGGTCGACGCAGTGCGTACCCTTGGAGAAATGGTCATCGGGCTCGTTAAAGCCGATGTGACCGTTGTTGCCAATGCCGAGCAGCTGCAGATCCGGGTAACCGGCGGCAGCGACGATCTTGTCGTACTCGGAGCAGGCAGCGGCGGCATCGGGGTTGGAGCCATCGGGCACGTGCGTGTTGTTCAGATCGATATTGATGTGATCGAAGAAGTTCTCGCGCATAAAGTAGTGATAGCTCTGGGGATCGTCGTGCGAAAGACCACGATACTCGTCCAGGTTATAGGTGCTGACCTCGGCGAAGTCAATGTCGCCCTTCTCGTACCAAGCAGCGAGCTGTTTGTAAGCGCCAATCGGGGTGGAGCCGGTGGCAAGACCCAACACGCAATCGGGCTTGAGGATAACCTGGGCCGAGATGATATTAGCGGCCTTGCGGCTCATATCCTCGTAGTCTTTAGCTTTAATGATTTTCATTACGCGTCCTTTCTCGTACAAGAGAGGCAAGGCTCCCCTTACAAGCACTTGCACGCGGCCCGCGTCGGCCGCAACCAACGTGTTCGGCCACCAGGGCGAGGTCGCGTAATATATGTGTCTCGTGTCTAACCGCGTCGAGGCCCCTGCCCGTCCACGGTGACCCAAAGCCTTTTAGCTTCGGACAATCCCCATCTTGCCACGGAGGGCGCCCTCTTTCAAGGGCGCCCTCCGTAAACGTGATTGAATTGTAGGCTAAAGGCCAAGCGGAGCGACTAGCGCTCACGCGCGACGATGAGCTGGTCCATCTCCTCAACATGCTCCCCGACGGAGCCCTTGATACTCGAGAACTCAACGGAGTTGCACACCAAGATGGGAACCGTCACATCGTAGCCCTCGGCAGCAATTGCCTCGCGATCGAACTCGATGAGTACATCGCCCTTATGGACGATGTCACCCACTTGCGCATGCACGGTAAAGTGCTTGCCCTCGAGCTGAACAGTGTCCAAACCAACATGGATGAGCACGTCCAGGCCATCGACCGTGTTGAGCGCAACGGCGTGTCCCGTGGGGAAAATGGCCTCGACCTTGGCGTCTGCCGGCGCAATCACGCGCGTGCCGGTAGGCTGAATCGCCACGCCCTGGCCCAAAAGGCCGGTGGCAAACGTCTGATCGTTTACCTCGGAGAGCGGAATGACGTCGCCCGAGATGGGAGCATCCAGCGTAAGGACTCGACCACGCATACCAAAAGACCTTAGGACTTTAGTGAACATGCTCCCCCTCGGACATACCAATCAATCAAAATAGCCTTAACAGTTTACCACTTGGCACCCGATATTGACCATTAGGGAAGTTCGCGCTTGACAACCTCGACGATGTCGTCGACAACGCGCTGGGTCAGCTCGTGCGTCTCGGCCTCGGCCATAACGCGAACCAGCGGCTCGGTACCGCTCGGGCGCACCAAGACGCGGCCGCGACCGTTGAGCTCCTTCTCGGCGGCAGCGACGGCGTCCCAGATGGGCTGGCAATCGTCCAGGCCGGCCTTGTTGTCCGAATGCACGTTGACGAGCACCTGCGGGTACTTCTTCATGATGCCGGCAAGGTCGGTGAGCGTGCGGCCGGTGCGCTTGAGCACGGCCAGAAGCTGCAGGGCCGTCACCAAGCCGTCGCCGGTGGTGTTGTGCTCCAGGAAGATGATGTGGCCGGACTGCTCGCCGCCGATGACAGCACCGTCCTCGAGCATGCGCTCAAGAACATAGCGGTCGCCCACGGCGGTCTGAACCATCTCAAAGCCCTGCTCCTTCATGGCGATGGAGAAACCGAGGTTGCACATAACGGTCGAGACGATCTCGGAGTTGGCGAGCTTACCGCGAGCAGCAAGGTCGGAGCCACAGATGGCAAGAATGTAGTCGCCATCGATCTCGTTGCCCTCACTGTCCACGAACAGCACGCGGTCGGCGTCGCCATCGTGAGCCAGGCCGATGTCGGCGTGAGTGCGCAGCACGAGCTCGCGCAGGGGCTCAAGGTGAGTGGAGCCGCACTCGACGTTAATGTCGGTGCCGCAGTAATCGGTGTTGATGGCATGGACCGTGGCGCCCAGGCGCTGCAGCGCGGCAGGCGTGGTCTGGCACGAAGCGCCGTGGCCGCAGTCGACGGCAACGACCAGGCCATCGAGCCTCAGGCCATCAAGCGTATCGATGGCATGATCGACATATGCCTTACGGGCATCCTTCATCTTGATGATGTGACCCACGCCGGCACCGGTCGGCAGCGTATCGGCAGCCATGGCCTCTTCGGACATGACCCAAGCGCTGATCTCTTCCTCGACAGCATCGGGAAGCTTCATGCCCTTGCGGCTAAAGAACTTGATGCCGTTGAACTCCGGCGGATTGTGCGAAGCGGAGATGACGATGCCGCCGTCGAGCTCGTTTTGGACGGTGAGCAGCGCCACGGCCGGCGTAGGGATAACGCCGCAGCAGTGCGGGCGGCCGCCCTCGGCCATAATGCCGGCGGTCAGAGCGCTCTCGAGCATGGTGCCCGAAAGACGCGTGTCACGGCCGATGCAAATGTCCGGACCAAGGAACTTGGTCGCCGCACGGCCAAGGCGAAACGCGAGGTCGCACGAGAGGTCGGCGTTGGCGACGCCACGGACGCCGTCGGTACCGAAGATGTTCTGGGGCATAGGATCGCTCCTTCCCAAGTGGGCAAAACGTAGTCGCCCACCCTAGTCGAAAAAGAAAACGGGACCCGCCGAGCAATCGGCAGGCCCCGCTTGTACATTGTATCCCGTAAGGAGATAAAACCTTAGCGCTTGGAGAACTGGGGAGCGCGGCGGGCCTTCTTGAGGCCGTACTTCTTGCGCTCGACCACGCGAGCATCGCGCGTAAGGAAACCGGCCTTCTTGAGGTCAGCACGGTAGTCGCCAGCGTTCAGAAGAGCGCGAGCGATGCCCAGGCGCAGAGCGCCGGACTGACCGGAGATGCCGCCGCCATCGCACAGAGCGATAACGTCGAACTGACCGGCGGTGTCGGTCACCTTGAAGGGAGCAAGAGCGTTCTCAACGAGCTGATGACGGCCGAAATACTGCTCGGCGTCACGCTTGTTGATGGTCACCTTGCCGGTGCCGGGGACGAGACGGACGCGGGCGACGGCGTTCTTACGACGGCCGGTACCCTGGTAAACAACGGTGTTCTCAGCCATCTTTAAGCCTCCAGCTCAATCTTCGTGGGGTTCTGGGCAGCGTGCGGATGCTCGGCACCAGCGTAGACCTTAAGCTTGGTCATCTGGGCACGGCCGAGGGTGGTCTTGGGCAGCATGCCGCGAACGGCGCGCTCGATGACCTTCTCCGGGTGCTTCTCCATAGCCTGGCGGAAGCTCTCAGCCTTGAGGCCGCCGTTGTAGCCGCTGTGGCGATAATAGGTCTTCGTGTCGGCCTTGTTACCGGTAAGCTGGACCTTATCGGCGTTGATGACGACAACGAAGTCGCCGCAGTCGCTGTTGGGCGTGAACTGGGGCTTGTTCTTACCGCGCAGGATCATTGCGATCTGGGTGGCAAGACGGCCCAGGACAGCACCATCGGCGTCGACGAGAACCCAGTTGCGCTGGACCTCGCCCTGCTTGGCGTAGTGAGTCGATTTCGAAATCACTTAGACTCCTCCATGTACAGTACGTGTTGTTACAGAGATTCACGGGGCTCTGCAAGTAACCCGTCCATATTACCCCGCTCGCCGTACGAGTCAACAGGTATTTTGGCTCCGACCAGAGTTTCTGCACATGTCGTCCATGGGTCATGACGTCGCGACGCTAGCGCTCGACAAACGCCTCGATATCTCCCAGCAATCGCTTTGCCTCCTGGCGGCCCTGAATATACAGGTCGAGGAGCTTTGCTGGATCGTGCTCAACGTGGCCGACCTCGACCGGCTTTTGCGGAGCAACGACCAGCGCGCGGCCCTCGCGCTCATACTTCCACAGGTGCATGCGCTGGATGTTATAGAGATCGTGGCGCGTCTCGATAGCCTCGAGCAGGTAGGGGTAGTCGGCATAGCGGGCGCGCGCGGCGGGCATAAACTCGTAAGGCTTTTTCTCGTATGAGCGGTCCTGCGTAACGATAACGACCGCACGGTCGAAGCCCGCCTCCTCGAGCACATGCTCGATAGGGACCGAATCGGCTACGCCGCCGTCGACGTATTTGTGCCCGTCAATCTCGACCGGCGGCGTCACCAGCGGCAGCGACGTCGAGGCGCGCACAGCATCGAGGTCGAGCACGGCGCTTTTGACCGGCAGGTACGTGGCGGTTCCAAAGAGCATGTCCGTCGCAACGGCGTACATCTCGATGGGGCTCGCGTCGAACGTCTCGTTATCGAAGGGGTCTAGGCGGTCCTGGACATCGTTGAAGATAAAGTCGTAGCCGACGATAGAGCCCGTGGACGCAAACGACGCAGCGCCCATGTAGCGGCTGTCGTTGCAGAAAGCCAGGTTGATGCGGTTGGCACGGCCGATCTGGTGCGACTTGTAGTTCACGCCGTTGAGGGCGCCGGCCGATACGCCATATACCGCCGGAATCTCGACGCCGGCCTCCATGAGAACGTCAAGCACGCCTGCAGTAAATTGCCCGCGGAAGCTGCCGCCCTCCAAAACGAGCGCGACTTTGCCGGCGTTCTTTGCCCTATCTTCTGCAGTCATATTGACCTCCTGCGATTGCGTTTTGGCTTTCTTCTACCCAGTTTTACGGAGGAGAGCGCACGGGTTTTGGAGTTAAGGGGGCGGGGCGGTCAAGCCAACCCCAGAGTATGAGTTGCCGCCGGGAAAGTGCATCCCGGTCTGCGTTGATGCGGCGCATGGCAGGCTGAGATTCGATAACATCGCATCTATATAGGGTTGAGGCATTGCGCGGAGAATCCGCGTGTTCGCTTCGCGAACCCGCACCGGCTTCGGCCGCCTGCCGGCGTCCTCGCCCGCGGGCTAAAAACGCTTACGCGTTTTCTTTACGCCCGCGCCCTGCATAGAGTTCGATTCTCCGCGGTATCTGTAAGTAATAAAAAAGCAGGTAGGTGCGTTTACCTACCTGCTTGTAACTATTGGTGGAGGCGCGGAGAATCGAACTCCGGTCCACGAAAGCCCCCTGATTGGCATCTCCAAGCTCAGTCGCTGGTTTAGTCTCGGACGCTTTGCGCGCAGCGACATGCTCGCGGCGTCCTAACCGGTTCGGTCTTAGCCTGCGCCATACCGATTACGTGCGCAGGAGCATTCCCCTAAAATGACGTCGCGCCGGTGTCGGGGAAATCACCGGGTTGACGCGCCGCTATAAACTAAGCAGCGAGAGCCATAGGCTCAAAAGAAGAGTTGTTGTCAATTCAATTTGACGGTACCCCTGTTTAACGAGGCGAGGAGACCTCGGCTTGCTTCCTCTCTCAGAGCTATCGTGTCGAAACCAGTCGCCCCCGAATGTTGGGAAAGTCTGGATGGTATCTGGCCTGCAAACACCCGATAACCGTCGACTTTTCAAGGAACACGCGGGTGAGCCCCGCTCGTGGATAGCTATCTTACCACGTTCTAAAGGCAGACAGCTGCTCTATGCACGAGCTGTGAAGACCCTAATGTGCGCCGCACTTCGCACTTTTGCTACCGATCACGTCACGTATATTTTCGCCAAGCAAAATTGACCCGTCGAAAGGACCGTTATGGATACCAAACAGCAACTCATCAATGCCCTCGCAGGTCTGGGCTCAACCATTACCGAAGCCATGGATGTCATCGAAGGCTTTGTCCCCTGCGGACATCCCGCTCTCACGGTTTCGAACGCCCTTGTTGCGCTGGACGCTGACGATGATGCGGCTCTCGCCCAGCAGCTTGAGACCGTCGAGGGCTTTATCGACCACGTAAGTGAGAACCGCGGCGTGGCCGCCTACCACGGCATCGAGGTCGAGCTCGTGGGTCCCAAAGCCGATCTGCTCGCAGCAATCCGCGAGGTAGGCGCCCTTATGCAGACCGCTGGCGTTAAGAACACCCAGGTCAACGAGTGGGTCTACCGCAGTCTGGCAGCACTAAACGATTCCGACGAAAAGGCAGCCGAGCAGTTCGCAGAAAGCCCCGCCATTAAGGCCGCGCTTTTGTAAATAGCAGACGCGGGTCCCTTGGCGCATCGTCATCCAAGAGGTTCGCAAACAGTTCTCGTCAACCGATAGCCGCGCCGCCGCGTTCGGCCAAAGCAAGAATCGGCATCATTTGGCGCGGGGTCTTTGCTGCAAGATCGGCATGTTCGAGCAGCTTGCGATCGTTGGTCACCAAGTAATCGACCTGCGCACGCTTGCGCGCGGCGAGCACCAAGTTGTCCTCGTAATCGTGATGGAGCGTTAAGTATTTGGCGGCTAGCTACAGATCGGATGCATCAGCGCCCACGGCCATAGCGTTTTCGGTCATATTCCGAACGAACGCCAGTGCCGCATCGCCAATTGCTCGGGCAGAAGCCTCGTCGAGCGCTCCCCCGCCGGCAAGAACGCTACGCTTCAGCTCGTGTTGGACAACGTACAGTACGTCCTTAGCGATATGCACCGGAAAGAACAGCAACGCCCCCGTCTCCGTCGCCTGCCCAATAAACGCACGCGCGGCAAGCGACTCGGCATGGTCGACGCAAAACGAATCAACCCCTCCGTTAGCGTCCCCCATTATTTTGAGGGGAGACCCGCTCACAGGATCATCCCCTTTTGGCGATAGCGCTCGTCCATGGCTTCGGAATAGATTGCGTCCCAATCGCGATCGTCGGATACGGGCGACGCAGCGATGCCCAAATCTGCATAAAGCCGGTCTGCCGCTGCCCATGATGCGGCGAACGGAGTATCGGGCGCGACGGTCTGCTGCCGGTCGTCGACGGCCGCAAGCACTTCCTCGCACTGCCCGCCACCCTGCGCGACCTTGGCCACCACCTTTTTGATGAGCTCGGGCAGTGACCCGCCCGAAAGCCGCAGCGCCTCCTCGGCACGGTTCTTGACCTGGCGATCTACGCGAACGTTCACCTGCGCCATGCCGCTAACAGCACCCACGTTGATTCCGCTCCCTTCAAATGCTAGCACCGCTAGCGACACTATGTAGAGAAGCTAGCAAATGGTCAAATGCAAAAGACCTGCGCCCAGACGACACCGATGCCGTCTGGGCGCAGGCCAGATAACGTGGGCGAACACGTCTGCTAGCGCAGATATGCCTTCGCGTTGCTCAGGCTGTAGGCAATCGTCGAGCCGTTGTGCAGCAGCGAAGACGCTTGCGGGGTAACCGCGCCGGTAATGCCCAGCGCCAGGAGCGCTGAGTTGGTGAGCATCACCTTAGAGTAGGAGCTCGTCAGACGATCAATGAGGCCCTGGCTCATGCGGCGCAGGCGCACGATCGCGGCGAGATCCGTGTCGGTCAGGATGATGTCGGCGACCTCCTTGGCGATGTCGCTTCCACCGCCCATGGCCAGACCCACATCGGCCAGGCCCAGCGCCGGTGAGTCGTTGACGCCGTCGCCCACCATGGCAACGTGGCGCCCCTCGCGCTTAATGCGCTCCACATAGGCGTACTTGTCCTCGGGCAGCAGTTCGGCCTTAAACTCGTCGATACCCGCCTCGCGCGCAATGCGCTCGGCCGTGCGCTCCGAATCGCCCGTGAGCATAACGACATGCTTGACGCCCAGCGCATGCAGGTCGGCGATGGCCTCACGGACCCCGGGCTTGAGCGGATCCTCGATACCGAGCACGCCGACGACCTTGCCATCAACCGCCAGATACAGCGGCGACAGGCCCTGCATCTGGGACTCGATTTGCTCCTTGATGTCGGACTCGAGCCGCGCACCCTCGTCCTCAAATACAAAGTGCGCGGAACCGATGATGGCGCGACGCCCCTCAATGGACGAAGCGATGCCGTGTGCCACGATGTACTCGACGGCGGCATGGCGCTCGCGGTGCTCGAGCCCACGCTCGCGTGCAGCATTGACCACAGCACGCGCCACCGGATGCGGAAAATGTTCCTCCAAACAAGCGGAAAGGCGCAGGATCTCGTCCTCGCTCCAGCCATCGGTGGTAAGTACGCAGGCAAGACGCGGCTGCGCCTCGGTGAGCGTACCGGTCTTATCAAACACAATGGTGTCGGCCTTGGCAAACGACTCAAAGTACTTCGCGCCCTTGACCATCACGCCCATCTTGGCGGCATCGCTCATGGCGGTCATGACGGCGACGGAACCCGTGAGCTTGAGTGCACACGAGTAGTCGACCATCAACGCCGCCGAAGTCTTGATGAGGCTACGTGTGGTGAGAGCGACAAGGCCCGCGAGCAAGAAGTTCCACGGGACGATCTTGTTGGCGAGGTCCTCCATATGCGACTGACCCTCGGACTTGAGCGAGTCGGCCGTCTGCACGAGCGAGACGATCGAGCGGAGCTTAGTCTGAGCCGTGTTGGCGCGCACGCGCACCAAGATGCTGCCATCTTCCACGACGGTTCCGGCGAACACGTCGTCGCCTGCGCTGCGCTCAACGGCAAGCGGCTCGCCGGTCAGGGTCGCCTGGTTGACCATGGCGCTTCCCTGCTCGACCACGCCGTCAATGCAGATGGACATGCCGGTGCGCACGGCTACCAAGTCGCCGGGCTCAAGCTCGGTGGCGGCAACGCTCACCTCGGTGTCGCCGACCACTTTCTGCGCCTTGTCGGGCACATCGAGCAGCGAGTTGATGAGCTCGTTTTCGCTCATGGCGCGGGTGTAGTCCTCGAGCAGCTCGCCCACGTTGAGCAGAAACATTGTCTGGCCCGCGGTGTCGATATCACGCTTGACGAACGAAATGCCGATGGCCGAAGCGTCAAGCACAGGAACGGTCAGGCGCGGCTGCGCGAGCTCGTGGAGCGCGGCACGCAAAAAGGTCATGTAACCGGCCACAACAAACACCGCACGCAGAGGCGTCGGCAAGAACCAGCGACGTGCGTAATGGGCACCGACGAGTGTCGCCAGGTCCATAACGAGTTTGCGCTTGCGCGGCTCGAGTTGCATCACGTAGCCCGACTTGGCATCGGCGATAGCTTGAGCATCGAGTGCGCCCAAGGCGTCGAGCACGCTCGCGCGGCGCGGCTCGTCGTACTCCAGCGCCATCTGGCCAATGCGGCCATATACGCGCACTTTGCGCACGCCGTCGATTTCGCCGCCAAGCTTAAGAAGCGCATCGAGATCGCTCTCTGGCACAGGACCCGCCAATTGAAGACGGGTCCTGCCGGGGATCTCGCTAATAATCGAGAATCTCATAGTTTGTGCCTGGGAGCGTTACTCGGCCGCCTCGTCAGCGGCGGCCTCGCTCTGGGTGATGTAGGCAGCCTCGGCAACCATATCGTCGACCTCGGCCTTGGCCTGCTCGACCATGTCCTGGTAGCCATTCTTGATGCGCATGCCGCACGCGATACCCTGCACGCAGGCATTCTTTACCGGAGCGCTGGTGAGCAGCTTGATGCCAGCCGTACCGAGCAGAAAACCGCCACCGACAAGCAGGGTGTTAAACGTCGACTTCTTCATGTTTTTTCTCCCTTTTGCCGCATTGGATGCGGCGTGGTGCCTTAGCACCCGAGTAAATAAGTTTGCTCGAGCACACTTTTGGAAAAGAGTTTAGTTTATCTAACTATTAAGGTCAACAAAGGTTAACTTTTTGGAAATCTTATGGTGCGGACCAGCCGGCTTCTGGCGATCCGCCCGCCGCGATGTACATCCGTGACGCCAAAGAGGGAGCCCTCCCCTCTCCAGCAAATTGAAGGTGAATGGTTTTCCGCGAAGTGAACGAGCAAAATTGGACCCCCGAAGCATCCGCATTTTTTCGCAGCAAAACCGAAG
>CABSBK010000016.1 GCA_902475865.1 uncultured Collinsella sp. | reverse complement strand
AAATTTGCCGCATACTTCCGGAAAGCCGCCCGCGAGCGCTGTGCTCACGGGCGGCTTTTGCTCTACTTGCGCCAGAAAAGCGCTTGATTTGTCCAATAACTAGGCGCTACTTGACCTCGATGAGCTCGTACTTGCTCGTGCCCAGGCCGATCTTCTCGGCGTGTGCGATACAGGTGCGCCAGTCGGTGTCGGGATGCGTGATGCAGAAGGGGTCCTTGGCCTGCTCGCCCTCCAGATGCTCGTGGTTGTGCTCCATCTTGGCCGCACTATCGGTGAGCTCGGTGTTGGGCAGCAGCTCGGATGCCATGACGGCATCGGCACAGGCTTGGTCGATGGCGACCGGGTCGAAGCTCGCAAACATGCCGATATCGTTGACGATAGGCGTGTCGTTTTCGGGATGGCAATCGCAGTTGGGGCTAATGTCCATGGCGAGCGAAATGTGGAAGCTCGGGCGGCCGTCGACGACGGCCTTGGTGTACTCGGCGATCTTGCAGTTGAGCACGTCGGCCGCAGCGTCATGGCCGGGCTTGATGGCGTCCTGGTTGCACACGCCGATGCAGCGGCCGCAACCCACGCAGCGATCGTGGTCGATGGCGGCCACGTGGACCGTGCGGGTGTTACCGTTGGCAAGCTCGCGCTCGCGGGTGTCGTCAAACGAGATAGCGTTGTGCGCACAGACCTTTTCGCAGGCACGGCAGCCAACACAGTGCTCGGTCGCGACGTTCGGCTTGCCGGCGGCATGCTGCTCCATCTTGCCGGCGCGGCTGCCGCCGCCCATGCCCAGGTTCTTCATGGCGCCGCCAAAGCCGGCCTGCTCATGGCCCTTAAAGTGGGTGAGGCTGATCACGATATCGGCATCCATGAGTGCCCGACCGATCTTGGCCTCGCGCACGTACTCGCCGCCCTCGACCGGGACGAGCGCCTCGTCGGTACCCTTGAGGCCGTCGGCGATGATGATCTGGCAACCCGTGGCATACGGGGTAAAGCCGTTCTGATAGGCGGTGTCGATGTGCTCGAGCGCGTTTTTGCGGCTTCCCACATAGAGCGTGTTGCAGTCGGTGAGGAAGGGCTTGCCACCCAGCTCCTTCACGACATCCGCGACGGCGCGGGCGTAGTTGGGGCGCAGAAAGCTCAGATTGCCCAGCTCGCCAAAGTGAATCTTGATGGCGACAAACTTGTTCTCAAAGTCGATCTGCTCAATACCGGCACGGCGAATGAGGCGCTTGAGCTTGTCGAGCTGGCTCTCGCGAGCATGCGTGCGCAGGTTGGTGAAGTACACCTTAGCGGGTGCTGCGGGTGCAGTTGCGGTCATAGATATATCCCCTCTGTCTATATGGCGTTACAGACATAGAGGATGGTACCAGTTAAAGCAGAGTTAAAGTCAAGTACGGCACCTAGTCATTGGGGACGTCCCTAACGACTACTCTTGGACTTTGAGGGCCTCGGCCAGGCTGACGCGCTTGATGGAGCGCGTGTGTAGCAGCGCCACGACCAGGTAGGTCGCAAAGCCGATTCCTGCGCACGCCGCCATGGACCAAGCGGGCACGTAGATCTCGATATTGCCGTTGTAGGCGAGCAGCATCGAGCGGAAGATGGCCGTGAGCGAGCCGATGATCACGGGCAGGCTCAGCACGAGCGACGCCGCCACGCACAGCGTGATCGAGCGGATGTACAGATGCGAGATCTCGCTATCGCGATAGCCAAAGACTTTCATGTAGCTGATCGAGCGGGCGCTGTGGTCGATCACGGCCTTGGTCAACAGATACATAAACAGCAAGAAGATGAACACCGCAAGCCCAACCATCATGCCGATCATTTTGCTCATCATGCCGATGAACTGGTCGCCCACGGCACGCATGTCGTCGGGCGTGGTGTCGCCGGCAAAGTAGCGCGCGTCGAGGTCGAGCTTCTCGTTGCTCACATAGCCGTTAAAATAGGCGGCGTCGTTGCCGAACAGCTCGTTAAAGTCTTCGATACTCATATAGATATTCATGTCCGACTTGGATCCCCAGGCACAGTCCTTGCCCGCGTACTCAAGGGAATAATGCTCACCCTCGTACTTGTCGCCGAGCATGACCTTCTGACCCTCGCTCCAGCCAAACTTATCGAGCAGACCGCCGCCAAAGACGATGCGCCCATCGCCGACGTTGAGGTCTTTCCAATAGCGCGAATCGGTTGAAATGCCGTAGACGGAAATCGTCTCCTCGCCATTTCCATCGCCGCGGTCGTATTGCAGCTGGTAAACGGCGTATTTCTCAGCCTGTGCGATTGCGCCCGCGCCGTTGTCGGTCGTATTGACCGGGTGAATATCGTCGTTGTCAGTGTCAATCTTGGAGGCTTTGTCGATCAGGTCGATAGCCTCATCACGGTTGCAGCCGAGGGCATCGGCAAGATCATCGAGGCGCGCATAAAGCGCATCCTTCTTGTCCTGGACCTTGGCAAGCGCATCCTGCGCCGCAGTCAGGCTCTCGGCAGACGGAGATGCGGTCGCGGCATCGGCTGCCGTCTGCGCCGCATCGGCCGCGTCGTCAAGCTCGTCATCGGCATCCTGGGCAGCGGTTAGCAGCGCGCCGTCAACCGACTGCAAGCGCTCGAGTGCCGACCACTGCTCGCGCTCCTCGGCGGTGCCCTCGAGCTCCAGCGGCGCCTTGAGCGTGTACTGGTGCTCGGCGACCAGGCTCGTCTTCAGGTTGTCCGCGTAGTGCGTCATCGTGGGCAGAATCGCCAGGCCAAAAAGCATCAGCAGCGACGCAAATGCAATGCCCACGAAGAGCGTGGTGAAGTTGCCCAGGTTGCGCAGGAAGATACGCAGGCGGAAGCGGGAAACAAAGCCCATGCGCTCCGACAGCTGCAGGCCGCGCTTGGTGCCAGACTTGCCGCTCGCCTCGTGGCGAAGAAACTGCAGCGGCGTCTTACCCATTTTGCGAAGCAGACCCACCAGCGTGATGAGGATGAGCGCGGCGGCGGGAACCACGGCGCACTTCACAAAGATCTCCCAGCTCCAGTACACCTGGAAGGGCGGCAGGCTGTACGAACCGTAATAGAGGCTGCGCATGGGCTCGGTAAAGAACACAACGCCGAGCGCAGTGCCCAAAAGCGCCGCGACCACGCCCACGATGGCGGGAAGCGCAAGGTAGTGCAGCACGATCTCGCGTCGACGATAGCCGCTGGCGAGCAGCGTGCCGATGATGGCGCTCTCCTCCTCGATGGTGGCGTCGGTAAGGACCACAAAGACGAACGCCATGATCACGATGATGATGTCGAGCAGCGTCATCCACATCATAGAGTCGCCGTCTACGTCGTCGCGCGCGTAGCCAATACCCTGGTTGGAATCGGCGTCGACCAGATCGTCCACGCGCGCATCGGCATCGGTCAGCGCCTCGACCATATCCTGCTCCACATCGATGCGATCCGCAGTGGAGAGGTCGCGATCGGTAAAGGTAAAGGAGTGGGTGTAGGCGGGCGCGCCGCCGACGTCCTCGAGCGCGGCAAAGCCAGCGTCGGTGACCTCGGCCACGCCATAGGTGATGGTGTTCACCGTAAAGTCGGAGTTGTTGAGGAACAGCGCCTGGCTATCGGGCTGAGTCATGATGCCGCAGATGGTGTAGGTACGACCCTCGAGCTCGACTTTATCGCCCACGGACAGGTTGTTATTGGTGGCAAAGACACGGTCGATTGCCACCTCGTCATCCGCCTTGGGTTCCTTGCCCTCGCTGTACGACGCAATGTCGACCTTGGTGCGGTGCGCATAGGTGCGCAGCGTACGCTTGGTGCCGTCGTCGCCGGCGGTCTTTTTGATGATGGCGTCGATGGAGAAGTTCTTGTAGAGCGTGACGCCGCCGACGTCGCCGGCTGCATCCTCGGCAGCCTTGAGCTGGTCTTTGGTGGCCTCGAAGGAGGTGGTCACGCGGCCGTCCTCAATCGTGTACGCATCGCGCATGTCGTCGATAAGGCAGCCGATGGAATGCGCCGCGAGCAAAAAGCCCGATGTAAGGGCGATGCTTCCGCACATAAGCAAAAAGATGCCCAGATACTTGCCGATATTGCGGCGCAGCTCGCGCGGGAGACGTTTTGCGAGAGGTGTCATGGCGCCGCCTACCAATCGAGCTCGGCGGCCGCGACGGGCGACTCGTTGAGCTCATCCTCGACGATGCGCCCGTCGCGCAGGCGCAGCACGCGATTGGCCATGCGCGCGATGGCGGCATTGTGGGTGACAATGATGATAGTGCAGCCGTAGGTGCGGTTGACATCCTCCATGAGCTGCAAGATTTCCTTGGACGTCTTGTAGTCGAGCGCGCCCGTGGGCTCGTCGCACAGCAGCAGGCCCGGGTTTTTGACGAGCGCGCGGCCGATGGCACAGCGCTGCTGTTGGCCGCCCGAGACCTGGCGCGGGAACTTGTTGCGGTGCTCGTAGAGGCCCAGCGAACGCAGCAGGTCGTCGACATTGAGCGGGTTTTTGGACAGGTGCGCCGTGACCTCGATGTTCTCCTTGATGGTGAGATCGGGCACCAGGTTGTAGAACTGGAAGACAAAGCCCAGCTCACGGCGGCGACACTCGCCCAGATCGGTAGGTTTAAGCACCGTGAGGTCGCAGCCGTCCACCAGAATAGAGCCGGCGTCGGCATCCTCCAGGCCGCCGATCAGGTTAAGAAAGGTCGACTTACCCGAGCCCGAGGGCCCCAGCATGACGCAGATCTCTCCGCGGTTGATGGACGTGTCGATGCCGTCGAGCACCGTCAGGCATGCATCTCCATCGCCGTAGTGCTTTTTGAGATCCTTAACCTGGACGTAGGCTTCCTGCGTTGCCATGGTATCCCCCATTGTTAACCTCATACTACTTTATGAGCGTAATAGTAAACCCTGGCGAACTATTTTGGAGCGAGGCTTGGGATTTATTTCAGACTGGTCATTGGGGACGCTCTTAAATGACTAGGTGGCTAGACGCGGAATTTGGCGCGTGCGAGGGCGAGGCCTGCGGCGGCGATGGCCACGGCAAAGAGCACCGTGACGCCCAGGTCGCAGGCAATGTCGCCCAGCACGGCGGACGTCAGGTCCGCGGCGAGCGCCTTGCTGATCGCGTCGTTCACCCAAAACGTCGGCACAAAATGCGCAACGGTCTGCACGGCCGAGCCCATGAGCGACAGCGGCATCCAGGCGCCGCCCAAAAACGTCATGAGCATGCCGAGCAGGTTGCCCACACCGTTGAGCAGCTCCTCGCGCGCACCCAGGCTCGACAGCGCAAAGCCAACGGCCAGCGGCGTGCACGCCAGGGCAAACGTCGCTGCCAGCGCCAAGCACACACGGCCCACGCCGACCTCGGCGACCGCGCCGGCAAAGCCCACGACGCCCATCATGCTCGACACAAACCAGATGCAGACGGTGAGTACGGCGGCGGCCGCAAACACGGCAAGCGAACGCTGGCGCTCGGAGATTGGGCCGGCATCCATACGACGCACGCGCTCGGGCTCGTTCATGCCCGAGAACACCAGCCCCACCGACACGATGACCGACGAGATAATCGCGTACGCACCAAAGTTGAAGTACGACTCGAGCGTGGCGGCGGCCGTCGAGTCGACCTTGACCTGCTCGATCTCGACCTCGGCACGCTCGGCAGCGGCATGTTCGGCAGCCTTGGCAACGTCACCGTTGGAGGAAGTGGGCTCAAGCGCCGCCGCAGCGCCCGCGAGTGAGATCCAGCGCGAGGCCTCGGCAGACGAAAGCGCCGCCGCCATGGTTCCGGCACCGTAGGTCACATCGAGCTTGGGCAGGGACTCCCCCGCGTGGGCGGCTGCAACGAGGTCGTCCTCAAACCCCTCCGGGATAAAGAACACGCAGTCGGCACTGCCCTTGGCGCTGTTGCTCTTGGAAAGCGCGTCCGCAAGGTCGTAGGTGTCGTCGTCGACGCCCGTGACCAGCTCAAAGCGCGAACCCAGATGCTTGGTAAGCGCACGCGAAAGATCGCTGTCGTCGCGATCGACCACGATCACGTTGGCATCGTAGGGCTTGTACTCGGTGAGCTGCGACGAGTTCCAGCTCACCGATGCCGCGATAAACACACCCATCAGCGAAATGAACACCGTGTAGATAAGCAGGTAGAGCGGGTGCGCAAGCGCCATGCGAAGCGCGGTCTTAAAGGTGCTCATAGCGGCTCCTTCCAAAGATCAGCGTGGCGGCGGCAACGAACAGCAGCGCCATAAGGACCAGTGCGCCGGCGCGAACGGCAAAGGGGCCCAGGTCCTCAAAGAAATACAGGCGGTTGAACATGTCGCAGATGAGCTTGACGGGGTTGAGCCAGCACTCGGCCGGGCAGGCGCGGGCGACGTCGTCGGCAAGCGCCATCGCTGGCTCGCCGTAGAGGCCGGCGAACAGGGCGCACGTGGTAGCAAAGCCCGTGAGGATGCCCGACTTGGACGCCTTGCCGCCCTTAACGGGAAGCGTGCCCACAAAGAGCCCCAAGCCCGTGGCGGCAAGCGCGGAAGCGGCGCCGCCCACCAAACACAGTCCCTCGCGCCCGCCAAAGTCGATGCCCACGACTAGGCGCACGTAGCCGATCGCGATCGCCATCGAAGCAAAGGAGACCAGCCACGAGCCGACAAAGATGCCAGCCAGCGACGCCGTCTTGGAAAGACCGCCCACGCAGCGACGCGCGCCAAGGCCGGACAGATTGGGCTGCAAATCGACGACGCTCAAGGCGGCAAACTCGGCAGACATCATCGCAACCAGGCCAAAGAGCGCGTAGTAGTAGATGACCGTGCCATCGGGCGTGGTGCGTGTCAGGCTCACGCGACGGGTGCCGCCCTCGAGCGACAGGGCGCGCGCAACCGCCTCCGGGTCGGCGAGCGCCGCCGGGTTGTCTTGGGCAATCTGGGACATGAGCTCGGCATTTTGCGTATACGAGCTTGCCACCGTCTCCAGAATGCTGCGGTCGGTGAGCACCGACGACGCACGCGAGCTGTCGTAGCTCGAAAGCAACGTGAGTTTGGGCGTGCCCGCGTCGTCGACCGTATAGATGCCCGAGACTTCGCCGGCCTTAAGCGCACGGTTCGCATCGGCTGCGTCATCGCACTCGTGGATCTCGAGCAGCCGGTCGTCGCCTTCCTGGGCAAGCGACGTCGCCACGTCCTTAAAGGTCGAGGCGTCCCAAGCCTCATCCGCCACGACAGCAACCGGCACCGGGTCGACCGTGCCGTCAGAGCTCAGGTTCGCGAACATAAACATAAACATCGTTGAAAGCGCGATGGGAAAGACCGCACCCCAAACCCACGTGCTCGGCCGGCGCATCAGCGTCTTGACCGTAATGATAATGGTGTTGAACATAGCTGCCCCCTAGTCGCGCAGCTCGCGGCCGGTGATCTCGAGGAACACGTCGTTGAGGGTCGGCGGCTCGCTCCACACGCGGCCGAGCGCCACATCGGCGGCGCGCAGCGTGTCGAGGATGTCGACCAGATTGTGTGGGCTCGCCTCGCAGGTGCAGACGAGCTCGCCGCCGGACAGCTCAACCGAAAGCACATGCTCGAGGGCGCGCAGCCGCTCGACCGTGGCGGCCTCGACGGCGCCGACCTCGACGGTCACGCGCTCGCCCATCTGAATCATGCGCTTGAGCTCGTCGTTGGTGCCCTGAGCCAGCACGCGCCCGCCGTCCATGATCATGATGCGGCTGCAGATTTGCTCGACTTCCTCCATGTAATGGCTGGTATACACCACCGTGGCGCCCTCGTCGCGCAGGCGGCAGATGCCCTCCAGGATGGCGTTGCGGCTCTGCGGGTCGACCGCCACCGTGGGCTCGTCAAAGAAGATGAGCTCGGGCTTGTGCGCGATGCCGCAGGCGATGTTGAGGCGACGCGCCAGGCCGCCCGAAAGCTTGCCGGGGCGAAACTTGGTGAAGTCGCCCAGACCGACAAAGTCAATCGCCTCGTCCACCAGCGCGCGGCGGCGCTTGCGGTCGTTAACGTAGAGACTGCAGAAATAGTCGATGTTCTCGCGCACCGTGAGCTCGTCAAACACCGCCACCTGCTGCGGCACCACGCCGATGCGGCGCTTGAGGTCATAGCGGGCGGGCGTCATGGGTTCGCCGAACAGCTCGATGGTGCCTTTGTCGTAGGCAAGCAGCTGCAAAATGCAGTTGATGGACGTGGTCTTGCCCGAGCCGTTGGGGCCCAGCAGGCCAAAGATCTCGCCGGGGGCGATGCTCAGGTTAAAGTGGTCGAGCGCAATAAGGTCATCGTAGCGCTTGACGAGGTTTTCGACGTGGACGATGTCTGTCATGAGGCGGCCCTCCTGTTGATTGCGGCCCGGTACGATTGCATCATCGCAGGAGCCGCCGGCGCGCGCCAGTGAGCTTTGTCACGAGTGCGGGGCTTGGCCGTGTGGCCGCCGACGCCCCCGATTTGTCGCGCGGGAGGAATGTCACGGTTGCGCAGGCGACCCCTCCACTACGCGCGGCTTCGCGTACAATACCCGTATGAACAGGCTTTTCGACAAATCGATCGTGCTGGCGTGCTGCATCGCAGCCGCCACGGGCCTTGCTGTGGACGCTCGCCTGGTCGCGGCGTTTTGCCTTGGCGTTATTGCCACCTCGCTGGCCGAGGTCGCACAGGAAGAACGCGCCCGGCGCACAAGCGAGGCCGCGAGCTACGCTTACATCATCGCGGCTGTCTTCGTGCCGCCGTTTGTGCCGTTTGCGCCTCTCGCCCTCTATGACATCGCGCGGCGCGTGCGCCGTGAACACGTTTGGGTCGCGTTGGGCATTGGCGTCGCCTTTGTCTTCGCACTCGTCGCGGACCTACGCGCCGACGCGCTCACCGCCCGAACGCTTCTACTGACCGCCATCCTTTCAGTTGCCGCCACCTTGTTATCGCTACGTACCGCCCAGTTGGAGCGCGAGCAGCAGCGCATGCGCCGCATCCGCGACGAGCTGCAGGAACGAGCTCTCGCGCTCGAAGCGCGCAACCGCGACCTTGCCGATCGTCAGGACTACGAAGTCGAGCTCGCGACACTCGCCGAACGCGCCCGTATCGCGCGCGAGATCCACGATAACGTCGGCCACCAGCTCACGCGCGCCTCGCTGCAGACCGAGGCCCTGCGCGTCGTGCACGCCGACGAGCCCAGGGTTGCCGCCGATTTCGCCGACGTCAAACGCACGGTTGACGAGGCGCTCCAGCTTGTGCGCACCAGCGTCCACGCGCTCAACGACAACGCCGTCGACCTTTCCGTGCAGCTCGAATGCATTGTCGAAGGCGCGCACTCGGACGGCGGCCCGCAGATTGAGCTTGAAGTTATGGCCGAACATGCGCCCGCAAACGTCGCCAACTGCTTTGCGGCAGTCCTGCGCGAGGCGCTCTCCAACACCATGCGCCACGCTTGCGCCCGTACTGTCACCGTACGGTGCATGGAGCATCCGTCGTTTTACCAGCTCATCGTTACCGACGATGGCACGGGCGGGGTCCAAGCAAGCAGCCGCGGCGCCGCGGAGGGCATGGGGCTTGCCTCCATGCGCGAGCGCATCGAGGCGCTTGGCGGCACCTTCACCGCCGGTCCGCGTGCCGGCGCCGGCGGCTGGCGCGTGTTTGCCACCGTTCCCAAACAGCAAGGAGATGAGGACTGATGAGGCTCATCGTTGTCGACGACGACCGCTTGGTGGTCGATTCGCTCAAGATTATCCTGGGCACCCAGCCGCAGATCGAAGTGGTGGGCACCGGTGCCAACGGCAACGATGCGGTTTCGCTCTATGCCGAACACGCGCCCGATATCGCACTGCTCGACATTCAGATGCCGGGGCGTGACGGACTTTCGGCGGCACGCGAGATCCTTGAGCACGACCCCGCGGCACGCGTCGTGTTTTTGACGACATTCTCGGATGACGAGTACATTGTGTCGGCGCTCAAGCTGGGCGCCCGCGGCTACCTAATTAAAACCGATGTCGCCGCCATTCCACCGGCGTTGGAGCAGGTCATGGACGGTAGGCGCGTGCTCGAGGGCAAGGCGATCGAGGACATCGATTTTGACGGAACGGGCGTTGAGGCGGGCACACTCCGCCGGCCCGCGGCCTTTGTCAGCCTGACCGACCGCGAGTTCGAAGTCGCCGAGCTCATCGCCCGTGGCCTCGACAACAAGGAGATTGCCGCCACGGCATACATGGGCGAAGGCACCGTGCGCAACCACATCAGCTCAATCCTTGCCAAAATGGGCCTGCGCAACCGCACGCAGATTGCCATCGCCTACCTGCGAGGGTAATTACCCAACGGCCGACCACCCCGGCATAGCAAAATGGCTGCTACCGTTTTAATGCCATTTCAAAACTATGCCGGTTTACTACGATGAATCGCCCACCTTCGACCACGGTAAATTGCGCGCTTGCAAAACCGCAGGTAGAACGCTTGCAATATTTAGAAAAATGCAGTCATGGTCGGGAATGTCGAATTCATCGTAGTAAGCCGACATAGTTTTGTTCGGGCGGCCCTGCACGGGTGCCTCCGCAAGCCTCGCGGGACCAAAATGATCCGTTTTCTTCCGCCCGCGGAGATCGACTGACGGCGCCCGCCACGAAATCAGCCCATCTACTACGTTTGACTCAATATTCCCGACCATGCCCGCTTTTCATGAAA
>CABSBK010000015.1 GCA_902475865.1 uncultured Collinsella sp. | reverse complement strand
CCAGTAGAGTTCGGGGTCGACCTGCGCACTCTTGGCGTGGGTGGCGCCATGGATGGTGAGCTTTTGCTTGACCTTGCTGGCGCACGCGTCGTAGTTTTGGTCGAGCATGCTGTACGGCACAAAGGTGTCCTGGTCGCCGTGGATAAACAGCATGGGAACCGTCGCGTGTTTGAGTTGCTCCACACTGCTCGCCGTATGAAAGTCGTAGCCCGCGCGCACGTTACACACCAAGTTTGCTACATCGAGCAAGGGAAAGCTGGGCAGGCCGAACACGTCCTTGAGCTGCAGAGAAAACTCGTCCCAAACACTCGTATAACCACAGTCCTCGATAATGCATTTTACGTTTGCGGGCAGAGATTCCCCCGCGACGTTCATGGCAGTTGCTGCACCCATCGACTCGCCAAAGACCAGGATGCGCGCCTCGGGGTCAGCCTGAACGATCCGCCCAATCCATGCAACGACATCGAGCCGTTCGGGCCAGCCCATGCCGATATAGTCGCCGCCGGAGCGCTCGTGGGCGCGGGCGGCAGGCGCGAGCACGTTCATGCCGCGGTCGTGGAAGCGCTTGGCGTATCGGGCCATGCCGATGGGCTCGTTGGTATATCCATGCAGGCAGACGGCGTAATCGTGGGTGTTCTCCGAGGCGGCAAAATACCAAGCGGCGAGCTCGGTTCCGTCATCTGCGGTAAGGCTGCTGCTCTTGCGGTTTTCTTTAAACCATGCCCGTGCCTCGGTGGCCTCGGCATCCGGCTGCTCACCGTCTTTGTCGTTCTTGCTATCCTGCATCATCTTCATGGTGTACGGCGCGCGGGGATTCAGCGCGAAGTCAAACAGGAAGTTGCCGGCAAATCCGAGCAGCACAACGACAACCACCAGTGCAACGATGCCGGCCATCTTGAGCTTTCGATGGGAACGTGCGTTTTGAGCCATGCGGTATTCTCCTATAAGATGTTAATACGTCAACATTTAATGCAAGCGCATTATGGACGTTCGCCGTTGATGCGTCAACAGGCAAAGAATGGGTAAACAAAGGGTCACGTATGGTGCAAATTTCGCACGTACCTAGACGCTTTGATATAGTGTTGAGAACTCTTTACGTTGGAGGATGTAACCGGCATGTCCGATTCGAGCGACAGTTCTAAGCCGCGACCCAAGACCGCGGCCGTTCCACACTACACGGTGGGCGAGGAGATCATGAACTCCGTCACCCATGGTGTCGGCTGCCTGCTGGGTATCGCGGGTCTGGTGCTCCTGATCGTATTCGCCGCCCTGCGCGGCGGAGGCCCGGCCCACATGGCCGCGGCGATTGTCTATGGTGTCAGCATTATCCTCGAATACCTTGCCTCCACGCTCTACCACGCGATTCAACCCGCGCGCGCCAAGCGCGTGTTCCGCATTATCGACCACAGCTGCATCTACCTGCTCATAGCCGGCAGCTATACGCCGTTTTGCCTCATCACACTCGCAAATGACGGCGGCCCTGCGCTGTTCTTTGCCGTATGGGCCATCGCCATTATCGGCATCGCCCTCGAGTGCTTTATGCGCGAGCGTCAACCGCACTGGGTAAGTGGCCTGGTCTACCTGCTGATGGGCTGGCTCGTTGTCTTTAAGCTGCCCGAACTTGTGGCGCTGCTCAACCCCGTGGCACTTGCCCTGCTCGCCGTCGGCGGCGTGTGCTACACCGCGGGCGTGCCGTTCTATATCGCCAAAAACGTGCGCTATCTGCACAGCGTGTTTCACCTGTGGGTGCTCGCCGGCAGCATCTTCCAGTTCATGGCGGTGATCCTCTTCGTAATCTAGCGACCACGCCAGCGCCCGTGCCCCCGCTCGGTCACCAGCGCAATTGCCCTATCCGCCATCAACGTTTTACCCTAACGTCCCGAATCTTGGAGGTTCGAGAAACTCCCGATGGACATAACCATCTCCCTTATCACCACCCTCGTTTTGACCCTCATCAACGGCTACTTCTCCATGTCCGAGATGGCGCTCACCACGGCTAAGCGCGCCGTGTTGGAGCACGATGCCGAGGAAGGCGACAAGCGTGCCGAGCGCGCCATTAAGCTGGCCGCCGATTCCGACCAGCTGTTGGCTACCATCCAGGTCGCCATCACGCTCGTGGGCTTTGCCTCGTCCGCCGTCGCCTCGACGAGCCTGTCCGACCCGCTTGCCACGTGGCTCATGAGCTTTGGCATCGCGCCGCTTTCCGCCATCGCGCGCGGCCTGGCGCCGGTCATCATCACCGTCGCCGTCGCCTTCGTGTCCATCGTGGTTGGCGAGCTTGTGCCCAAGCGCATCGGCCTGGCTAACGCCGAAGGCGTATCCAAGCAGGTCGTGGGACCGCTCTCCGTGTTCCAAAAGATTGCCCGCCCGCTCGTGTGGCTGACCGGTGCCTGCTCCGACGGCCTGGCCCGCATCCTGCGCATCAAGAGCGCCGATGACCGCCAGAACGTCTCGGAGGAAGAGATCAAGTACATGGTCTCGGAGCAGGATGATCTGCTCGACGAGGAAAAGCGCATGATCCACGAGATCTTCGACCTGGGCGACACCGTTGCCCGCGAGGTTATGGTGCCGCGCGTGGACACCACCATGTGCGAGGACGACGAGACGGTCGCTGACGTGCTGTCCGCCATGCGCCAGACCGGCTTTAGCCGCATCCCCGTCTATCACGAGGATCCCGACAACGTCGCCGGCATCGCGCACATCAAGGACCTGATCCAGCCTTCGCTCGACGGCAAGGGCGACCAGCCCATCGCCGACTTTTTGCGCGACGCCACCTTTGTGCCCGACACCAAGGACATCCTGCCGCTGCTGTCCGAGATGCAGACCTCGCACGACCAGATCGTGGTGGTCGTGGACGAGTACGGCGGCACGGCCGGCATCATCACCATCGAGGACATCGTCGAGGAGATCGTGGGCGAGATCGAGGACGAGTTCGATCCCGACAACAAGTACCTCACGCGCCTTTCGCGCCGCGAGTGGCTTGTCGATGGGCGTTTTTCGTGCGATGACGCGATTGAGCTTGGTTGGCCGCTCGAGGAAAGCGATGATTATGAGACCATCGCCGGCTGGATTTTGGAGCTTTGCGACTCGGTGCCCGACATCGGAGAGGTGTTTGAGGTTGCGGGGTACAAGTTTAAGGTGCAGTCGATGCGTGGCCAGCGCATCTCGCTCATTCGCGTGATCGCTCCGGCCGAAACCGATAAGAAGGATTCCGAGCCCTCGGCCGATGAGCCGGCGGCGTCGGACGCGGGTTCTGCGGACCCGCACGACGGCGACGAGTAGGGCAAGGAAGAGTAGGGGAGAGTTATGGCAGGCCTGTTCAACATCCTTAAGGTCACCGTCAGCGAGGACAAGATCTGCGCGCATGTGCTGGTGAACCCCGGCATGCCGCTCATGACCTCGGAGGATATCGAGGCCACGGCGCGCGTGTATTATCTGGTGCCCGCGATTGCCAAGCACCTGTGCCTGGGCGATTCCGGTCGCGAATTCCAGGACTGCATGGGCCAGACCGAGCTTTGCCATCTGCTGGAGCACGTAACGGTCGAGCTCATGAACGAGACCGGGCTTGCTGGTAGCATTTCGTGCGGCCGCACTCGCGTGAGTGAGCACGACGAGCGCGTCTTTGAGGTCGAGCTTTCGTGTCCCGACGATGCGCTGGCCATCGGCGCGCTGTCTTCGGCGACCTTTATGATGGATTGGGCCTATCTGCATGCCGACCAGCCCGCTCCCGATGTGGACGGTACGGTCGCGGGTTTGCGCAACCTGGTGCTGGGCATGCGTGCCGAGGCCGAGGGCAAGGACCCGCACGAGGCCGTCGCCGCCGCGAACGCCGAGGGCGTGGCCGGGGACGTGACCGAGGGCGAGGCACCTGCCGAGGCTGCCGCCGAGTCTGTCAACGATGCCCCTGCCGAGGCTGCCTCCGAGCCCGAGCCCGCGGAGCCCCAGGGCGTCCCGAGCTTTGACGACGAGCCGCAGGAGGTAATCGATACCGAGGGCGCGACCGCCGAGAGCCATGAGGCCCCCGCTGCTGTCTACGGTGGTGCGGCGACGGCTCCGGTTGCCCCCGCGCGCGAGGGAGCGCTGCCGCTCGTTGACGGCGCCGGCGAGGACCCGGGCGCTACAGTGGCCATGCCTGCCATGCCGCAGGAGTAGGCTCACCCGCTTATCACCATCATGTACCTGCGCCTTTACCGTACGCAGATGAGCAAGACGGCAAGCGCTGTGCTGCGGGTATAATGGACAGCATTCAAACGGTGGGCGCCGAGGTGCCCGCAGGAGAGGAATGAACATGGGTAAGACTTTCAACTTTATCTCGGGTGCGCTCTTCGGTGCCGCCGCCGGCGCCATCATCGGCGTTGCCCTGGCTCCGCGCTCGGGCGCCGAGACCCGCGCCATGGCTGCCGATATCGCCAACGACGCCTGGGATAACATGCGCGACACCTACGAGCACGGTGCCGAGGAGGCCCGCGCTGCGGTCAACGATTTTGGCCCGATGGTCGACGCCAAGACCGATGACCTGCGTGCCAAGGTTGACCTTGCCCGCGAGCGCATGGACCAGCTGCGTGAGCAGCTCAACGACGCCATCTCGGGCGGTAACGTGACGCCCGCCGCCGATGTCGTGGTCGAGAACGCCGTCGAGGCCGACGCTGAGGCCGCGGAGCCTTCGACCGAGGCATAATGCGCGCCGGGGATTTTGTCGGCGCCAAGATCTATCGCAAGCCTACCGAGGATAAGCGCACCAAAAAGGACGGCACGCCGCGCAGCCCTAAAAAGCTCGGCAAGATTCACTTTCCGGTCTTTACCCCGGGCGGTACGCGTGTGGTGGGCTTTATGGTTCGCCAGTCCGATATCGCGGGCATGATCGAGCGCCCCGACCGGTTTGTGGCGCTCGATGCCATTGGTGTCTACGAGGGCGCCATCGCGGTTGACGACGTCAAGGGCACCTACGATGCCGCTGCGGCCAAGCGCCTCGACATCAACCTGGACGATTGCATTATCTGGGTTGGTATGGACGTGCGCACGGAGTCGGGCGATGTCGTGGGCTATTGCTCGGATGTGGAGTTCAAGCCGCGTTCGGGCATCGTGCAGACGTTCTACGTGACCGCCGGCACTGCCTCGAGTGTGCTGGTGGGCGACACGCAGATGCCGCCGACGATGCTGCGCGGCTATGCGGACGGCGCGATGATCGTTTCGGACGAGGTCAAGTCGCTCGGGTATTCGGGCGGCGCCGCTGCAAAGGCTGCCGAGGCAAGCGTCATGGTGGGCGATAAGGTCAAGAAGGGCGCCAAGGTGCTCGATGACAAGGGTTCGGTCGCCGTGGACAAGGGCAGTCGCGCGCTGGGCAAGCAGCTCGGCAAGACGCGCGGTATGTTCAAGGCCTTTAAGGACGAATATCAAAAGGCGAGCGGTGGCTCGTCGAAAGCTAGCAAATAGCGACGTACCAAATGATGGGAGGCAAGCCGGAGACCTGTTGCTCCGGCTTGCTGCGTTTATGGGGGAGGGCACATGCGCCAAAACGGATCATATTCACACGGACGCTCGGGCGCGCGTCCGACGGCGCGCCGCGATCTGGGGCAGCTGCCCAGCGGTCAGCGCAAGCGTCACCGTAAGCCCGGCGCAATGTATCTCAACCATAGCCGCGGCTTTAGCGACCGCAGCGCTCGCATCGGCAACGGCCGCACGCCCCGCCGTCCGTCTCGCCTGCCCTATGCGCTCATCGCCGTGGGTTGCGCGCTCGTGCTGTTCATCGCTGCTGTCGTGGGCTACGTCAACCGCAGCGTGGATGTCGTCCTCAACGGCCAGGAGACTGCGGTGCGCGTCGGCTCTACGCTGCAAAATCTCATCGACGACCAGGAGCTGACCGATACCTACGACGCCGGGGACTTGCTGGCCGTTGACGACAGCGTGCTTACTCGCCATGGCGGCGAAAAGCTGTCGGTAAAAGTGGACGGCAAGCGCATAAAACAGGGCAAGTGGAAAAGCCGCGAGCTTACGGGCGGCGAGAAGGTGACGGTCAAAGACGGCCGCGACACGTATGAGAAGCATGAGGTCCAGGCGACGGTTATCGAGCCCAAGCTCAAGGTCGAGGGCACGGGTGCCATCGAGTACGTTAAGACGTGGGGTATCCAGGGTCGCTCTGAGGTGTGGGTCGGCGAGCAGTCGGGCAAGACGCAGGACCGCGGCGAGGTCGTGCCCGCCACCGATTGCGTGGTCGAGTGCGCGAGCGTGGCGCCCAAGGGCAACGAAAAGTACGTGGCGCTGACGTTTGATGAGGGCCCGAGCGGAGCGACCAAGCAGATCTTGCAGGTGCTCAAGGAAAAGGGCGTCACCGCGACGTTCTTCCTGTCGGGCGATGCGGCCGAGGCCTCGCCCGCCACGGCCAAGGCGATTGTCGATGCCGGCTGCGAGGTCGGCTCCAACAGTTACAGCGACGAATCGCTCAAGGGCAAGGATCGCGATGCGGTGCGCGAACAGGTTTCGAAGGGCACCGAGGCGATCAAGTCCGCGACCGGAACGTCGACGATGCTTTTGCGTGCTCCTTACGCAGCCTTTGACGAGCAAAACTGGATTGACGCGATGGACCTGGTGTCTGCCGTGGTCTCGTGGAATATCGATTCGGGCGACTGGCTGCTCAACGGTGCCGACGAGCAGGTCTCGACGGTGCTCGATTCGGTGACGCCAGGCAACATTGTGCTGCTGACCGATAACGATGAATGTGCCGAGCAGACGCTCGAGGCGCTGCCGCAGATTATCGATGGGCTTATTGCCGACGGCTACAAAATCGTGACATTGAGCGATCTGGTCAAGACGGATACATCGCTGAGCAAAAAGCTCACCTCGCTGACGAAGGTCACCATGCCCAAAAACGCCGTGTTCCCCCAGCTCGCCGAAGATGATGACACCACAGACTAGTCATGTAAGAACGTCCCCAATGACTATGTCACGGATGCGTCAGCGTTTGGTATGCCTGCGATGTTTGGAGCATAAATTTGGCGCCACGGCGCGATGCTGATGCTATAGTTACTGCGGATAACAAGGGTCAAGAGAAAGGTTGCAGGTGAAATCCAAACCTCGACCATACAGTCGATGACCCCATGCAGGTGCTTCTTGCGCATGTACGGGGTGTGAGCGCCGAGCGGCGTGCCGCCCGCGCATGCGTATACATATCTAATGGTCCACGGATGGCGCGCCGGCATGGCCGCAGTCCGAAGGGATAATGATGGGGAGCACCAGTGAATTATCTGAGTGAGATGCTCAAACTGCCGGTCTTGGACGTCGATGGCGAAAAGCTCGGCGTTGTGAACGATTTTGGCATTGCTACCGGCGAAGTTTTTCCGCACGTGACGTCGCTCGCGTTCCGCGGACCCGGCAAGACGCCATTTATGATCAGCTGGCGCAAATGGGTCGACCGTATCGACGAGACGGGTGTGCACCTTAAGTCGCCGGCCACCGAAATCCGTTTTTCGTACCTGCAGCCGACCGAACTCTTGCTCGCCCGCGACGTGCTCAACAAGCAGATTGTCGACACGCAGGGCATGAAGGTCGTGCGCGTAAACGACATCAAGTTTTCCATGTCGGGCGAAAATCAACTGCGCCTGCTGGGTGCCGAAGTTGGCGCTCGCGGTCTGCTGCGCGCGATCAGCCCCGCCCTCGAGCATGTCGTCGAGAGCTTTATGAAGCACCTGGGCAAACCGCTCGGCGAGGACATCATCGCCTGGTCCTATATGGACCTGCTCGACCGTTCGACTAAGAACATCCAGCTGTCGGTGTCGCACAAGACGCTTGGCGAGCTGCATCCTGCTGACATTGCCGACATTATCGAGCAGCTCGACCCGCGCCTGCGTGCACAGGTGTTCGCGCAGCTCGATACTGCCCAGGCCGCCGAGGCCATCTCGGAGTTCGATGACGACGAACTTATGACCGAGATGCTCGAGGGCCTGTCCGACACCGATGCATCGTCGATGCTGGCCATGATGGACCCGGACGACGCCGCCGATCTGATCGACGAGCTCGATTACGAGAAGGCCGAGAAGCTTCTGCGCCTGATGGGCGTTCAGGAGGAGAAGGCGATTCGTAACCTGCTGGGCTATGAGGACAACACTGCCGGTCGCATCATGACCTCGGAGTTTGTCTCCCTGCCCGCCACGGCGACGGTCGGTGACGCCATCGAGGCGATCCGCAAGCTCGACGAGGACTTCGAGAGCGTCTACTACGTCTATACCGAGGACCCGAGCGGCATGCTCACCGGCGTGCTTTCGCTACGCACGCTTATCGTGGCCGACCGCGACGCCACGCTGGGCCAGCTGGCCTATCGCGACCTGGTTTATGTGTCGCCCGACGATGACCAGGAAGACGTAACGGACGAGATGACCAAGTACGACCTGGTCGCCATCCCCGTCTGCGACGAGAACCGTCATATTTTGGGTATCGTGACCTTTGACGACGCCATGGACGTTATCGCCGAGGAACACCAGGAGGACCTGCAGATCGCAGGCGTCGGCTCGGGCGACAGCGCGTCCGACGACTCGACGAATGTGCTCAGCTGGTTTGTGCATCGCCAGTACTGGGTTGTCGTGTGGGGCATTGCCTCGTGCATCATGGCAACAGTGCTGGGGACGGCGCTGGGCTCCGCGCATCTGGTGGTGTTTCCCATGTGCGCCATGCCACTCGTGTTGCTGGCTGCCTCGCGTATGGTGTCGTTCGTCAAGAATTACTTCCTGGAGTATGACGGCCATGACGATGAGCCCAAGCCGTATCTGGGATTTTTCTTCCAGAGCACGGGCATGGGCCTGATTCTGTCGCTCGTGACCTACCTGTGCGCCCAGCTGGTGCGCACCGCTGCGTTCCTCGACGCGCCCATGTTTGAAGAGCAGCTCTTTACCGGCTGCTTTAACATCGCGGCCATCGTTTGTCTGATTGGCAACATGAGCGCCGTGATTTACCTGATGGTGCTGTTCTGGCGTGACGAGCACGACCTCAATACGTCGGGTACCGCGATGAACGTCATTGCCGTCATGATTTCATGCGTGGCGTACTGCATCGCCGCAGTGCTGCTCACCATGTCGGTCATGGGGTAGGTGGTCGCGTGCAAAACACGAAGCAAAAGGCGAGCACCAAGCAAAAGCTGACCATCGCGGCCATCTTTGGCGCCATGGGTCCTGGCCTTCTGGCGGCGCTTTCGGGTAATGACGCCGGCGGCATCGCCACGTATTCCAGCGCCGGTGCCAGCTATGGCTACAAGATGCTGTGGATGCTTCCTGTCATGACCGTGCTGCTTATCGTGACGCAGGAGACTGCGGCGCGTTGTGGCTGCGTCACAGGCAAGGGCTTGGCCTCGCTCATCCGCGAGCGCTTTGGCGTGCGCAGGAGCGTGCTGGCCATGGCGGCGCTGCTGATCGCCAACACGGCCGTGACCATTTCGGAGTTTGCGGGTATCGCGAGCGGTCTTGCCCTCTTTGGCGTGCCGGCGAGCATTTCGGTGCCGTTGGTGGCCCTGCTGGTTTGGATGCTTACCATGTCGGGCAGCTTCCAGCGCATCGAGAAGATTCTGCTGCTGGTGAGCTGCGTGTTTGTGACCTACATCGTCGCTGCATTTATGGCTGGTCCCAGCTGGGGCGAGGTGGCGGTCGACCTGGTTGTGCCCAACATCCAAAATGACCCCAGCTACGTGTCGCTTGTGGTCGCAACGATCGGTACCACCATCGCGCCGTGGATGATCTTCTTGGCGCAGAACAACGTGGTCGATAAGAACGCGGGCGAGGACGATATCGTGCTGCAGCGTATCGACACCGTGAGCGGCTCGATCGCCGCCGATGTCATCGCCGGCTTTATTATCATCACGACCGGTACGGTATTGTTCCCCGCGGGTATTCAGATCAGCGATGCTGCCGACGCCGCCCGCGCGTTGGAGCCCATCGCGGGCCAGTGGTCCACGGTGCTGTTTGCCTCGGGCCTGGTCGCGGCGAGCTTCTTGGCTGCCTGTGTGCTGCCAGGCGTTACGTCCAGCGCCATCTGCGAGGCATTTGGCTGGGAGCGCGGTGCCGATCGCAGCTGGGACGAGGCCCCGGTCTATCGCGGCATCATTACGGCCATCATCGGCATCTCTGCCGTGCTGGTGCTCATGCCCGGTGTTGACCTGTTCCAGATTATGATGACCTCGCAGGTCATTAACGGCGTGCTGTTGCCCGTGGTTCTGGTGTTTCAGGTGCTTATTGCCGCTGATCGACACATTATGGGCGCCAACCGCAACGGCCGCGTGTGGAATGTGCTTACCTGGGCGACTATCGGTGTGATTACGGTGCTGACAGTCGTCATGTTTGTGCTGCAGGCGATGGGCTACAGCGCTTAACGCTCACTTTTGCTTCCGAACAGGTCGCGGCGATGGGCTGCGGCCTGTTTTCCGTCTGCTATAGGGTGTTAGTTGTATGGCAGTGGGCAAAAAATGCCAAATATGAGTACTGTTGCTAAGTGAATAGCATTTACATCGAAGAAGATAATGAACATAACCTATAGTATGTCCATTAAAATTGGCACCAATACGCCTTAAACCAGTCAGGTTGGCTGCTTTAGGGGGTTCTAGGGGCCGCTCGGACGTCATTTTGGGTTGTTTTGCCT
>CABSBK010000014.1 GCA_902475865.1 uncultured Collinsella sp. | reverse complement strand
CGGCAATCGCCCTGCTCGTCTTTACCTTGGTTGTGTTTGCGTTGTTCGGAGAGGCATTTCGCATGTTCCTTCTGGGCGAGGCGATCGGCTTCGTGGCCTTTATGGCCGCCTGCACGGTTCGTGTCGCCAAGGCGCTGCGAGATCCTCATGAGGTCGAAAGGTAAGTCGTGGAAATTTTTGAAAAGCTGCCTGATGAGATTAATCATCTGGTCAGCGAGTTCAGCTCCACCCCCGTCGTGGGCGATCTAAGCTGCGGCATCACGCAGTACTCGTTTTGGCTGATCGTCTCCACGATCGTGCTCCTGATCGTCCTGGCCGTGTTCAAGAAGAAGCAGACCCTGGTTCCCAAGGGCTTCTTCGTCAACGGTTTCGAGTACATCATCGAGTACGTCGAGAACGATATCGGCAAGGGCGTTGTGGGTGAGAACTGGAAGAAGCACTTCCCGTTCCTGTGCTCGCTTTTCCTGTTCATCCTGATCAATAACATGATCGGCCTGATCCCGGGAATGAAGCCCGGCACCGGCGCAATCGGCTCCACCGCCGCGCTCGCCATCTTCGCCTTCGTGTACTTCATCTACTACGGATGCAAGGCTCACGGCGTGATCGGCTACATCAAGAGCCTCGCCCCGCAGGGCGTGAGCTTCCCGATGAACGTGCTTGTGTGGGTCGTCGAGCTTTTCTCGACCTTCCTGCGCCTCATCACGCTCGCCGTCCGTCTGTTCTGCAACATGTTCGCAGGACACGTGGTCATGGGCTCGTTCGCCATCATGGCGAGCATGTTCATGCAGCCGCTGCTTCAGCAAGTTTCCGCGGCCCACGCCGTCGGCGCCCTGCCTTCGCTGGCCTGGCTTGCCATCCTCATCCTGATCTATGCGATCGAGCTTGTGGTCGGCGCCATCCAGGCCTACGTCTTCACGGTCCTTACCGCCGTGTATGTCTCCGATGCAGAGGAGGTCGCGGAGGAGGAGTAGTCTTCCGTTCGCGCCTTAAAGGTAAGGCAATTCGTTAAACCGCTGGTGCCCGTACCCATGGAGCCCGGCAGTTATAAATAAGGTTATCCTGCGTGAAATAAGACACGCACGACAAAGGAGGAATCGTGGGAGTTATCGGTTACGGTCTCGGTGTTATCGGCGCTGGTCTTGCTATCGGCCTGTCTGCTCTGGGTGCTACGGGTGCTATGGCCCGTCAGCCTGAGGTCCAGGGCCGCGTGTTCACCGTCTTCATCATGGGCTCCGCCTTCGGCGAGGCTCTGGCTCTGATCGGCTTCGTTGTCGCGCTGATCGTTAAATAGCACGGAGCGTCAAGTATGAATCTTTCATCCCAGAAGAGCGCGATCGCACTCTCCGCGTCCGCGGCCGCGCTGCTCATGCCGGTTTCCGCGTTCGCCGAGGACGGCGCCGCCGGTGCGGACATCCTCATCCCTAAGATGGCGGAGTTCATCCCGGCGCTTATCGCCTTCCTGATTATCTGGATCGTGCTGGCCAAGGTCGCCCTGCCGGGCATCATGAAAACCATGGAGGAGCGCGGCAAGAAGATCGAGGAGAGCCTCGACGAGGCCGAGAAGACCAAGCAGGAGGCTATCGCTAAGCGCGCTGAGTCCGACTCGATCGTCACTGACGCCCGTCGTCAGGCTGCCGACATCGTTCTCGAGGCCCGTAAGGACGCCGAGTCCGAGCGCGCCCGTATCATCGAGGCTGCTCACAAGGAGGCCGAGGAGATCATCGCCAAGGCCCATACGACCGTCGAGGACGAGCGCAAGTCCATCTACGCCGGTGCCGCGAGCTCCATCGCCGACCTGTCCGTTGCCGTCGCCACCAAGATCGTGGGCGAGGCACTCGAGGACGAGGCCGGGCAGAAGAAGCTCATCGAGCGCTACATCCAGGAAGCAGGTAGCCTGAATGCCGACTAGCCGCTATCAGGACAAGGTGCTCGAGACCTACGCGCGCTCCCTTCTGGAAGCCGCCAAGGCCGAGAACCATGTGTTCGAGGACCTCGAGATGATCGAGCGCCTGGCTTCCGCCAGCCCCGAGATCATCGCCGTGCTCGACACCATGTCCAAGCGCGACCAGCTCGACCTTCTTCCCAAGGTGGCAGCTGCCTTTAAGTATGTTGCCGAGGAAGACGAGGATGTAGTGGGCGTGACCGTCACCACGGCGATCCCGCTCGACGACGAGCTGCGTCAAACCATCACTAAGAAATGCGAGCAGGACTTCGGCCGCAAGGTATTCCTTATCGAGCAGGTCGACCCGTCTATCGTGGGCGGCCTGGTGCTCGAGGCTCGCGGCGAGCGTCGTGACATTTCCGTCAAGACGCAGCTGCGCATCGCGCAGGAGACCCTCGCAAACTCTGCTAATTCGTACGGAGGTGAAGCCTAATGTCCGAAACCCTCAATGCCCAGGATATCGCCAAGAAACTGCAGGAGCAGCTCACGAGCCTCTCCGCGACGGTCGATACGCATGAGGTTTCAACGGTCGACGAGGTAGGCGACGGCATCGCGCGCGTCACTGGCCTCAAGAGCGCCATGGCAGGCGAGCTTCTGGAGTTCAAGAGCTCCGATACCGGTGAGACCGTCTTCGGCCTTGCCCAGAACCTTGACCGTGACGAGGTCGGCGCCGTTCTGTTTGGTGCCGTCGACTCCATCAAGGAAGGCGACGAGTGCCGCACCACTGGCCGCATTATGGATATCCCCGTGAGCCGTGCCATGCTCGGCCGCGTCGTCAATCCGCTCGGCCAGCCCATCGACGGTTTGGGTGACATTGTCGCCACGCATCGTCGCCCCATCGAGTTCAAGGCCCCCGGTGTCATCGACCGTACCCCGGTGTGCGAGCCGGTTCAGACTGGCCTGTTGGCTATCGACTCCATGGTGCCTATCGGTCGCGGCCAGCGTGAGCTTATCATCGGCGACCGTAAGACCGGCAAGACCGCTATCGCCATCGACGCCATCCTCAACCAGCGTGGCAAGGGCATGGTCTGCATCTATGTCGCCATCGGCCAGAAGGCCTCCACGGTTGCCAACATCCGCGAGACCCTCGCTCAGCACGGTGCGCTCGAATACACCATCATCGTTTCGGCAACCGCTGCCGATTCCGCCCCTATGCAGTACATCGCGCCTATGGCCGGTGCCGCTATCGGCGAGTTCTTCATGTACAACGGCGAGGACGGCAAGCCCGCCAGCGAGACCAACCCCGGCGGCCACGTGCTCGTCATCTACGACGACCTGTCCAAGCAGGCTGTGGCCTACCGTCAGATGTCGCTGACGCTGCATCGTCCGCCCGGACGCGAGGCCTATCCTGGCGACATCTTCTACCTGCACTCTCGTCTGCTCGAGCGTGCCGTCAAGATGTCCAAGAAGAACGGTTACGGCTCCATGACGGCTCTGCCGATCATCGAGACCCAGGACGGCGACGTCTCGGCCTACATTCCGACCAACGTCATTTCCATTACCGATGGTCAGATCTACCTGCAGTCCGAGCTCTTCTTCCAGGGCCAGCGCCCGGCAGTCGACGTGGGCATCTCCGTGTCCCGCGTCGGTGGTGACGCACAGACCAAGGCTATGAAGCAGGTCGCCGGCAACCTCCGTCTTGACCTCGCTTCGTACCAGGAGCTCGCCGGCTTTACGCAGTTCGGCTCCGACCTCGACGAGGCCACGCAAAAGCAGCTTACCCACGGCGCTCGCATGACTGAGCTCCTTAAGCAGCCGCGCTACAAGCCGTTTGAGGTTGGCGAGCAGATTGCAGTTCTGTTTGCAGGCAACGAGGGCTTCCTCGACGATCTCGAGATTGCCGACGTGCTGCCTTTCCGCGCTGAGCTTATCGAGTACCTGGACAACGGCTTTGGCTCGCTGCTCGATAAGGTTCGCGCCAAGAAGATCGACGACGATACCAAGGCCGAGCTCCTTCGTGTCATCGGCGACTTCAAGCAGCAGTTCATGGCCAAGCACCATTCGGATGTTTCTGGATCAGAGGAGAACTAAGCCCCATGGCCAACCTTCGCGACATTAAGAAGCGAATCTCCTCGGTTACCACGACCAAGCAGATCACGCGCACGATGGAGATGGTCTCTACGGCCAAGATCCGTCGTGCCCTCGATCGCTCCAAGCAGGCCGAGCCTTATAAGGAGGCGCTGACCGACGTCATGTTGACGGTCGCCGGCGACGCCTCCTGCTCGGGCACCGATCCCATGCTGCAGAAGCATGAGAGCGTCAAGCATGGCCTGATTGTCGTTATTGCCTCGGACCGCGGCCTTGCCGGCGGTTTCAATACGACGGTGGAGCGCACGGCCGAAAAGCTCGCCGCTTCTTGGGCGAACGACGGCATCGAGTGCGAGATCATCGCGTGTGGGCGCAAGCCGGCCACGTATTTCCGCGACCGTGCAAACGTCGTCATGCACTTTGAGGGCAATTCCTCCGAGCCCGATTTCAATCAGGCCCGCATGATCTCCTCTCATATCTGCGATGCGTATCGTGTCGGTGAGCTTGACCGTGTCGAGCTTGTCTACCACCACGCTAAGAACCGCGTGGATCAGGAGCTTCGCGTCGAGCATCTGTTGCCGCTCGACCCCGAGATGATCGCTATGGCCCACGGTCCGCGTAAGAACGAGACCGACGCCCCTAAGCGCATCTCGTCCACGTTCGAGTTCGTGCCCTCTCCCGAGCATGTTCTCGGCAAGCTTGTGCCGTCTTATATCCTGACGGTCATCTACCAGGCCCTGATCGATTCGGCGGCTGCTGAGCAGGGTGCACGCCGCAAGGCCATGCACTCCGCGACGGAAAACGCCACCGCGATCATCTCGACCCTTACCCGCACGTATAGTCGCGTGCGCCAGGCTTCGATCACGACCGAGATTAACGAGATCGTCGGCGGAGCCTCAGCATTGGAGGAACAGTAATGGCTAATAACACCGTAAAGCTTGCGGTCGAGGAAGCCACCAAGAAGACGACTGCCGGTGATGGTCGCATCGTGCGAATCATCGGCCCTGTCGTCGACGTCAAGTTTGACGGCGCGGTGCCCCCGATCTACAACGCGCTCACGGTCGAGGCCGAGACCCCGATCGGTCATCTGAGCACGATCCTAGAGGTCGAGAGCCAGCTTCCGGGCAGCGTCGTCCGCACGGTCGCCATGTCCTCGACCGACGGCCTGCAGCGCGGCCTCATCGCCACCGATACCGGTGAGCCCATGAAGATGCCCGTTGGCCCCAAGACGCTCGGCCGTATTTGGAACGTTATGGGCAAGCCCGTCGATGGCAAGCCCATGCCCGAGGTGGAGGAGTTCTACCCCATCCACCATGCAGCGCCCCGTTTCGACGAGCTCACCACCAAGACCGAGATCTTCGAGACCGGCATCAAGGCCGTCGACCTGCTCGAGCCCTACATCCGTGGCGGCAAGACGGGTCTGTTCGGCGGCGCCGGCGTCGGCAAGACCGTTCTGATTCAGGAGCTCATCAACAACCTCGCCCAGGAGCACGGCGGCACCTCGGTGTTCACCGGTGTCGGCGAGCGCACCCGTGAGGGTACCGACCTTTATCTCGAGATGAGCGAGTCTGGCGTTATCGACAAGACCTGCTTGGTCTATGGCCAGATGAACGAGCCGCCTGGAGCGCGTCTGCGCATCGGTCTGGCTGGCCTTACCACCGCTGAGTACTTCCGCGATCGTGGCCAGGACGTTCTGCTGTTCATCGATAACATCTTCCGCTTCTCCCAGGCCGGTTCCGAGGTTTCCGCACTTCTGGGTCGTATGCCGTCCGCCGTTGGCTACCAGCCCACGCTGGCTACCGAGATGGGCGACCTCCAGGAGCGCATTACCTCGACCAAGACGGGCTCCATTACCTCCGTCCAGGCCGTCTACGTCCCTGCAGACGACCTAACCGACCCGGCGCCTGCCACGACGTTCACCCACCTCGACGCCACCACGGTCCTTTCGCGTAGCATTTCGTCGCTCGGCCTGTTCCCGGCCATCGACCCGCTCGCGTCTTCTTCTGACGCCCTCGATCCCTCGATCGTTGGCGAGGAGCACTACCGTGTTGCCGTCAAGGTCCAGGAGCTCCTGCAGGAGTACTCCGACCTTCAGGACATCATCGCCATTCTGGGTATGGACGAGCTGTCCGAGGAGCAGCGCCTTACGGTCAACCGTGCCCGTAAGATCCAGCAGTTCCTCTCCCAGTCCTTCCACGTCGCCGAGAAGTTCACCGGCAACCCCGGTGTCTACGTCCGCGTCGAGGATACCGTCCGCTCCTTCGCCGAGATTGTCGACGGCAAGGCCGATGACCTGCCCGAGCAGGCATTCCGCTATGCTTCCACGATTGAGGATGTGCGTGAGCGCGCCCGCAAGATGGAGGAGAAGTAGGTTATGCGTATCCGCATCGTGTGCCCCGTGAGCCTCGCCTATGAGGGTGACGCTGCGTTTGTGTCGATTCCGTCTACGGATGGCGAGTTTGGCGTTCTGCCTGCTCACTCCAGCGAAATCTGCACGATCGACCGCGGTTACGTTCGCGTTTCCGATAAGGCCATGGGCACTGTCGACCACACGTTTGCCGTGGTCGGCGGCTACGCCCAGGTCGCGGACGATGTCGTGACCGTTCTCGCCGAGCGCGCTTGCGATTTGGCGACCGTCGACGCCGACAAGGTTAAAGCTGATATTCAAGGTTTTGAAGAGAAGCTGGGTAATTTGTCGGAGGATGATGCACGCCGCGCCTACCTCTATAATGAAATCGCATGGTGTAAGCTCAAGCTTGCCCAATAGTCAAACGCTTTAGCGTTCGACCATTTGCGAACACATCATGCCCGGGATGGCCCAGCCACCCCGGGCATGCTTTTTGAAAGGGTAGACCTTGGATATTATCCGCGTTGAGGGTGGCCACGCCATCGGAGGTTCCGTGCCTGTTTCGGGTGCTAAGAACTCCGCGCTCAAACTTATGGCGGCAACGCTTCTGGCGCCGGGCAAGACGACGCTGCGGAACGTGCCCGATATTTCCGATGTCCACGTGATGGGCAAGGTGCTCAAGGGCATGGGCGCTACGATCGATGTTCTCGACGAGCACACGCTCGAGATCGATACCTCCCAGGTCGATTCTTGGGAGGCGCCCTACGAGCTTGTCGCCAAGATGCGCGCCTCCACGGCTGTGATGGGTCCCCTGCTGGGTCGTTTCCATCGCGCCAAGATCGCCATGCCGGGCGGCTGCAACCTGGGTGCTCGCAAGATCGATATGCATATCTTGGGTCTCGAGGCTCTGGGCGTCGAGTTCGACACCGCCCACGGCTACATCAACGCCAGTGCTCCCCAGGGTCTGCACGGCACCACCGTCACGCTCGAATTCGCGAGCGTGGGCGCCACCGAGAACCTCATCATGGCTGCCGTGCGCGCACAGGGCACCACGGTTATCGACAACGCTGCCCGCGAGCCCGAGATCGTCGACCTTGCCAACATGCTCAACGAGATGGGTGCCAAGATCGTCGGCGCAGGCACGCCCGTCGTGACCATCGAGGGCGTGGAGGAGCTGCATCCCGTTACCCATTGCGTGGTGGGTGACCGCATCGAGGCCGGCACCTTTATCGTCGCCGGCACCCTCATGGCCGATGAGCGCGGCGTCGATGTTACGGGCTTCTGCCCCATCCACCTGGGAATGGTGCTCAAAAAGATGGAACTTATGGGCATCGAGTGCGAGCGTATCGAGAACGGCGTCCACGTCAATCGCGTCGAGCGCATCAGGCCGGTCGATATCCAGACGCTTCCGTTCCCGGGTTTCCCGACCGACATGCAGGCGCAGATCATGGTGCTTTCGGCCCTTGCCGACGGAAGCTCCGTAATTACCGAGAACATCTTCGAGAACCGCTTCATGTTCGCCTCCGAGCTCGTGCGTATGGGTGCCGATATTCGTATCGAGAGCCATCACGCCATGATTCACGGCGTCAAGGGCTTCTCGGGCGCACAGGTCACCTCACCCGACCTGCGTGGCGGCGCGGCGCTTGTGGTTGCCGGTCTTATCGCCGATGGCGTTACCGAGGTCTCGGCCATCCATCACATCAAACGTGGCTACGAGCAGTTTGTCGAAAAGCTGCAGGCGCTTGGCGCGCATGTCGAACATGCCACCGTTCCCGATCCCGTCATCTACTAATGCAGGTTGCCTATGTTTAACAAGAAACCCCTAGCGGATAACACCCGAAGACCCTCGACTGGTGCGCAGGCCAAGATCTACAGCCGCGACAATGTCGCACGCTATTCCGAGCGCGCCCGTCAGCGCCGTCGCGGCCGCACGGTTCGCCGCGTAGCTCTCATCGCCGTACTCGGCGTGCTGCTGAGCGCTACGACTGCTGCGGGTCTGTGGTTTGCCACTATCATGGGCAAGCTTGGCGACTCCAATGTCATTACCAACAACCTGCGCCAGATTCTGGTCGATACCAATGAGGCAAAAGATCCGTTCTACGTGTTGCTTCTTGGTACCGACGGTCGTCCGGGCGAGGATACGTATCGTGCCGACTCGATTATCCTGGCACGCATCGACCCCACGCAAAAGCAGGCGACGCTCATTTCCGTTCCGCGCGACACCAAGGTCGTGTACAAGGGCGAGACCATGAAGATCAACGCCTGCCACACCGTTGGCGGCGCCGAGGCCATGGTCCAGGCGGTCAACGAGCTGTGCGGCGTGCAGATTTCTCACTATGCCGAGGTCAGCTTTGACGGCATGCAGTCGCTTATTGATTCGGTTGGCGGTATCGACATCAACGCGACCGACGACGTCGACGATCCCGAGCACCTGGATATTAAGATTACCGCTGGTCAGCAGCATATGGACGGCGCTACTGCCCTTACCTATGCCCGCTGCCGCTACACCTATGCCGACGGCGATTACACGCGCATGCGCCATCAGCGTCAGGTGCTTGGCGCCCTTGCCAACCAGATTCTCAATAACTTCGATGCCACGAAGATCTTTGGCCTGGTTAATTCGCTGTCCGATATGCTCGTAACCGATATGAGCGTTCAGGATATCGTGTCCACGGTCAATGCCATGCGCGGCATGGATGTCGAGGGCATCTACTCGGCCAACCTGCCCTCGTACGCCGACGACAGCACTATGATCGACGGCGTGAGCTATGTCTTTGTTTACGAAGACGAGCTTAAGGAAATGATGGCCCGCGTCGACGCCGGTGAGGATCCCAAGGGTCCCAACACCATGGGCCTTTCAGACGGCTCCAGCTCCACGATTGGTGACCTCAACAACAATACGTCCGAGGACTACGCATACGGCACCGCGACCTCGTCGGGTGGCTCGGACGATTCCGACGATTCGAGCGACGGCTCCGATTACTACGAAGAGCCCACCGGTGACGGCAACGGCTACGAAGCCAACTACTAGAGTTACGCGGGCTTACCAGCCCGCGTAACGGCTCGACGCTGCGCGCCGCCCAGAGCGACAATTTGTCATTCAAAAGGCAAGGCATGACCAGAAGGTCTATGCCTTGCCTTTTTCATGCCAACTTGTGCGCTCTGGATGGCGCTCGCTGACCGCGCCTAAACATAGGCGGTTTTTACCGCTATCCAAGATTCTTCTGTAACGAGTTGCTTACGCATCTCTAGGGTTCTCCGTACTATCATGAATCAGATTGAAGAGAGATGATGATAGGGAGCGCCTTTTTATGATTGAGCTGCTCAGGCGTTTTGGTGGTAAGTTTCACCGGTATATGGTGATTGGTCCTGCGTGCAAGCTGATCGAAGTGATCTTTGACCTGCTGACGCCGCTGGTGATTGCCCAGATGATTGATAAAGGTATCGGTGCGCACGACATGAGTGCCGTCGTCCACTACGGCATGGTGCTCGCCGCCATGGCCGTGATCGGCATCTCGTTTACGCTCGTCTGCCAAAAGATGGCGGCGCTCACCTCGCAGGGCATGGGTACTGACATTCGCGGCGCACTCTACCAGCACATCAACAAGCTGAGCTATGCCGAACTTGACCGCTTTGGCACGCCGTCGCTCATCACGCGCATTACCAACGACGTCAACCAGGTGCAGCTTGCTGTGGCGCTGGGCGTGCGCATGCTCATCCGCTGGCCCTTCTTGGCGGTGGGTTCCATGGTCGCGGCCCTTGCCATCGACCTTAAGCTCGGCATCATCTTTTTGATTTGCACGCCCGCCATCGGCCTGGTGTTTTGGTTTGTCATGGCGCGCTGCATCCCGTACTACAAGCAGCTGCAGGCAAAGCTCGACCGCATCGCGCTCATTTGCCGCGAGGGGCTTTCGGGCGCCCGCGTGGTCCGGGCGTTTGTGCGCGAGGGTCACGAACGTGAGCGTTTTGCCCAGGCGGCCGATGACCAGGCGCGTGTCGCAATCGCGGTGGGCAAGCTCTCGTCGATCCTCAACCCCGTCACGTTTTTGGTGATGAACCTGGGCGTGTGCGCCATCCTGTGGGTGGGCGGCATCCAAGTCAACGTGGGCGAGCTCACGCAGGGCCAGGTCATGGCGTTCGTCAACTACATGACGCAGACCCTGACCTCCATCGTGTATGTCGCCAACCTGGTCGTGGTCTTTACCAAGGCGAGCGCCAGTGCGTCGCGTCTCAACGAGGTGCTCAATTGCGTGCCGAGCATTACCGACGAGGGCAACCAGCCGGTTGAGCTGCCCGAGCCGAGCACACTGGCGGGTGGCGCTGTTCCGGTTCCCGCGCTGAGCTTGAGCCATGCGAGCTTTTCGTTTGGCGC
>CABSBK010000013.1 GCA_902475865.1 uncultured Collinsella sp. | reverse complement strand
GAGTACGGTGGCTACCGCAAGATCCTCATCAAGCTGGAGGATGGCGAGTAGGCCGCGGCAAAACGGATTGTGTAAAACCGCTCCTCCGGGGGCGGTTTTTTGATCCCTTGGGGACGGAGGAAAACGGATCACCGGGTTAGACTGACCCCCTCGATGATCCGTTTTCCTCCGTCCCCAAGGGATCAAATCTGTTGGCGTGGGGCAAATCTGTCCGCTTGGGCGGGTAGGATGGATGCATTGATTATTGCGAACAGTTTGAGCGGAGGACCATGCCTGTTCGAATCTATACCACCAATGCCGGCACGGATTTGAGCGATGCCGAGTCGGCGTTGCTTGCCGACCTTATTGCCCGCCACGGGCGTGCCGTGTTGCTGGCACCTACGTTTGCCGAGCTCGACCTGTGCCGTCATGATGCGGCGGAAGCTGGGATTTCGCTGGGTATCGACTACAAGACGCCTACATCGTGGCTTCGCTCGCTTTGGGAGCTTTTGGGCGACGGGCGCGATTTCGTCGACAACCTGCAGCGCCAGATGCTGTTTTCGGACATGGTCACGCGTCTCGACGATGCCGATCTGCAGCCGCTTTCGCGCAGCCAGGGCACGGTGCGCATGCTTGCGCGCATGGCCCGCGATGTGCTGCCGGGTGTGGCGGGGACGACGGCCGAGCGGTGCGGTGGCAACAATTGCCAGCCTGAGCCAAAAAGCGATGCCGAGGCTCGTGTGTTCGAGCTTTTGCGTGCCTACGCGGGCGGTTTGGACCGTCGAGACATGGTCGAGCCCTGCGAGGCAGCTGACATTATGGCCGGTGCCCTGGCCGATAACCTGCCGGCGTGCACCCGCGCCGTATGCGTGCGCGGTATCACGTCGTTTACGCACGGCCTGCTCGAGCTGCTGTCTGCCGTGGCGAACAATGGGGGAGAGGTCGTCGTGCTGCTTGCCCGCGAGCAGGCGGCGATGCGCGAGGAGCTTGCCACGGCATTTGATGCCCGCGGTGTGCTGTTTGAGGCCGCGCCGCTGGGGGAGGACGCCGTCGCGTCTGATGTCGCTTGCGGGACCGCCGCTCAGCCTGCCTTTATTGAGGTCGCCGGTCCCCATGCCCGTGCTCATGTCTATGCGGACGCAATTGATGATCTGGTAAAAGCGTGCCAGGGTTCCGGGGTCGACGGCGCCGCAACGCCTGCCGACCCCGTGCGCGTGCTCGTTGTTTCTGCCCGGGCATCCCAGCTGTTCGGTGAGCTCGCCTCTCGTCTGGCGGCTCGTCATATCGCCGCCGAGACAGTTGAGTTCACGGCGTTTTCCCAATCCATTGCGGGCAGGCAGTTTGCGGCGCTCGCCGGCCTGATCGAGCGCATGAAGGCCGCCGATGAGGGCACGGTGTCAAAGACCGAGTGGTGGCCCGCGCCGGAGCTTACCGACTGGATCTACAGTCCGCTTTCGGGCGCTGATGCCGTCAATGCCCGTACCTTCGATAAGAATATGCGTCTCTCGCGCAGCAAGACTACCGCGGGCGTTAAGAGCCTGCTGCAGAGCGTTCAGGGCCAGGTGAGGGGCGCGCGCAAGGCGGCGAGCGACGATAACTGGTTTAAGAACGTACCGTGTGTGGTCTCGGACGTGTTCCAGGCGCTGTGGCGTGACAAGCCCGTGACGGCGCTCAAGGCCATGCTTGCCGTTGCCGAGGCGTTGCCCGATCGCTTGCTGGGCAGCTTGGATGGCCAAGCCCGTCGCCAGGCGGAGGTGGCCCTGCTGTGCCATGTCATCGACATCCTTATGAATGGCGCCCGCGCGCTCGACGTGTCGCAGGTCGCGACCGTGCCCGTGCTCGATGGCATTCGCACCAGGGTGGACAAGCGTAGCACCGCCTACGATTACGAGACCCACGAGGTTGACCGTGCGCCACGTGCTCAGGTTCGCTTTGCTTCGCTTGCCGATGCGGCGGCTCTGCGCCCCGGCAGCTACGATGCCGTGCTGTTTGCCGATGTCGATCTGGACAGCTATCCGCTCTCGCACGAGGAAGGGCCGCTGGCCACGCTGACGGCGAGCCTTGGTCGCGAGGGCGTGACGCTTGAGCCCGCGGCCTTGCTGCGCGTGCGCTTTGGCCACGCGATGCAAGCGTCGCGTGGTCCGGTTATGCTCGCCCGTGTGACCCACGATCGTCAGGCGCGCGAGTGCTATCCGGCTGCCGTGTGGACCGAGCTGCGGGCGCATGCCGAGGCCGCTGAAGCTGCTAAGGCCGCAGACGCCGACAAGGCAGCTGAAGACGCTAAGGTCGCTGACACCGACAAGGCCACTGACGATGCTAAGGCCGCTGACGCCGACAAGGCGAAGTGCGTGGGTGAGGGCGATATCGTGAAGGACTTCGATCCCGCGGCAGGCGAAGGTCTCAAGCGCGAGTGCGTGACCTGTGAAGCCCCTCAGCATCTGAGTGCCGAGGCCGTGCCGTATTTGGTCCTGCGCCGTCGCGATGGCGAGGGCGAGGACGCGCCGCTCGTGCCGCGCCTGACGTCCGCCTCGCAGATTGAGGCCTATTCCACCTGCCCGCTGTGCTGGTTCGTCTCGTATCGCGTCAAGCCCCTGTCCATCGACGCGGACTTTGGAAATATGGAGAAAGGCAACTTTGTCCACGATGTGCTGGAGCACCTCCATGCCCGTCTGCCCCAGGAGGGCATGGAGCGCGTGACGCCCATGAATCTGCCGCGCGCTCAGGAGCTGCTGCGCGAGGTCTTTGACGAGACGTTGGCCGAGCACGCCGGCAAGCGAGGCACGGAGGGCCCGCTGGTGCCGCTCTCCCCGGTGGAGGAGCGTCAGGTGGCCGAGATCTTGCCGCAGCTGGAGGGCGTTCTTGCCTACGAGTCCGAGGCGCTCGCACCCTTCGCGCCGCGCTACCTGGAGTTTGCGTTCAACGAGCTCCAGGTCGAGTATGCCGGTTGGCCGCTCGGCGGGCGTATCGACCGCGTGGATGTGGATGCCGAGAATCGCGCCGTGGTGATTGACTACAAGCATCGTTCGGGTGTCGAGGAGTTTAAGCTCGCCGACCCCACGGTGCGCGACGAGGAGTCGGGCGAGGCCCCCATCGACGATCCGCGCTGGCTGCCGCCGCATACCCAGACACTCATCTACGCGCAGGCTATGCGTCGGGCGCTGGGCCTAGATACCCGTGCTGCGCTCTATTTTTCGACCAAGGGCGGCAAACCGGCGCTGCGAGGCGCCGCGAGTGCCGAGTTGCTTGAGGAAGAGCGCGGCGACGGTCGCATTCCGGGCCTTAAGAAGGGCTTTCCCGGCGAGGGCGGCAACATGGACTTCGATGCGCTGCTCGACCGCGTGGAGGCCGGCATCGCCGAGCGCTTGCGCGAACTCGAGGCGGGCAACGTCGCCGCTGTCGACCCGACGTCGGCACAGGCCGCGCATGCGCGCTGCTCGTATAACCACGAAGGAACGTTTGTAAGGAGGGACGTGTAGACCATGGATCTTTCGACTTTGATGCCGCAACAGCTGCAAGTCGTCAAAACGCTCGACCGCCCGCTGTTTGTCTCGGCGGGTGCCGGCTCGGGCAAGACCTTTACCCTCACGCGCCGCATCGTCTACGCGCTCTCGCCCGAATCCGGTCCGTTTGTCGAGCATCTAGATCAGGTGCTCGCCATTACCTTTACCAAAGACGCCGCGGCCGAGATTCGCGACCGCGTGCGCCGTGCGCTTATCGAAGAGGGTATGGACGAAGAGGCCCTGACCGTCGACGACGCTTGGATCTCGACCATTCACGGCATGTGCTCGCGCATCCTGCGCGCGCATGCGCTGGAGCTGGGCATCGATCCCGAGTTCACGGTGCTTACCGATACCGACGAGCTTATGGACCAGGCTGTCGAGCATGTGTTGGGGCGCGCGACGGCGCCCGATGCCGCGCCCGAGCTCGCCGCTTCGCTTAAGGCCCTCTACGCCTGGTATCCCATGGCGGGCGAGGGCGGGCCGTTTGGCGCCGGTACCACCATCAAAGGCCTGGTGCGCGACCTGCTGGAGCTATCGAGCCAGCTGCCGGGCGGCATGGACGATGTGCGCGTGGCGCGCGGCCAGGCCGACACCTCGGCGCTTGCCGATGCCTATCGTGCGGCGCTGGGCGCAAGCAAGGCCACGACCGAGAAAGCGCAGGTGGCACTCGACGCCATCGACGCGTTTGAGGCGAGCGGCAAAACCATGGAGGATGCGGCGCGACTCATGATGTCGTGCAGTATGCCTCGGGCGAGCAAGGCGTTTCCTAAGGAGCAGGTGGAGCTACTCAAGGCCGAGGCCGCCGATGCGTTTATCAATATCGTGCTTGCCTGCGGCGGCCCGGCGCTCGATGCGCTGGTGGGGCTTGCCCGTGCCGTAGAGGCGGAGTACCGTGCGCTCAAGGCCGACCAGTCCGCGCTCGATAACAATGACCTGCTGCGCATGGCGTACGAGGCGCTGCGCGACTACCCGGCTATTCGAGCTGCCTATGAGGGCCGCTTTAAGATGGTCATGATCGATGAGTTCCAGGATACCGACCAGATGCAGGTCGATCTGATTCGCTATCTGACGGGCGCGGGGGAGCGCGCGTTGTGCACCGTGGGCGATGCACAGCAGTCGATCTACCGCTTCCGTGGCGCCGAGGTTGAGGTGTTTCGTCGTCAGGAGCGCAAGGTGGGCTCCTCTGCTGCTCCCGAGACGGCTGCCGTCTCCGATGTCCCCGCCGGCGAGCTCGTCAAACTCGTGCGCAACTTCCGCAGCCACGACGAGGTGCTGCGTTATGTGGCGCGCGTCTTTGACGGCGATACCGGTGGTTTGATGCAGGGGTTCTTGGATCTTGAACCGAGCGACAAACGCAAGGACAAGCTCAAGGCAAAGGCTTCGCGCCGCCAGGCGCTGTTCGTTGCCGGTGGCAGCACGCAGGAGCGAACGCAGGCGAAAGCTCGTGCGATTGCGGAGCGGTTCCAAGCGCTCGTCAAAGCGGGGCAGCCCCAGGGCGATATGGTGTTGCTGCTGGGTCGCATGACCAACGCCGATGTCTATGCGCAAGCTTTCCGTGACCAGGGGCTCGACTGCGTCATCGCGGGCGGCTCAGTCTTTGCCCAAGCTGCCGAGGTGCAGACGGTGCGCGCCCTGGTTTGTGCACTCGCCAATCCGGCCGATACGGCGCAGGGCTTTATGCCACTGCTGGCCTCGCCGATGTTTGCACTCGGCGCCCAGGAGTTCCTGGCGCTGGCGACCAAACTCGACGAGCAGACGGGCGAGACGTCGCGTCGCAACATCGATGCGGGCATCATGAGCGATTCCGATGTGCCGGGCTTGCAGGGCTTGCCGCTCGTAACGCGCGCCCGCGAGGTGCTGCGCTACGCGCTTCGTCGCGTGGGACGCGATTCGTTCGCCGCCATCGCGCGCGACGTGGTCAATGCCTCCGGCTGGTTCGTGCGTCTGGCGCAGCGCGGCCCCGAGGGCAAGGCCATTGCCGCCAACGTGCTCAAGGCGCTCGACGCTGTGGCCGAGGCAGAGGCCGAGTTCGGCAACTCGCCGCGCTCCATCGCGCTCGCCTTCGACCGCTTCTTGGCGGGCAAGGAGGCCCCGGGCGCCCTCAACGAGGAGGGTGACGGCGCGGTACGCATCATGACCGTGCATGCGTCCAAGGGTCTGGAGTATCCGGTCGTAGCGGTTGCCGAGTGTTTTGGCGTGCGCAAATCGTCCGGTGCGGCACAGATGGGTCGCGTCGAGGGCGGAGCGCAGGTCGTGGCACTGCCGGCACGCTTCGGCGGCGTTAAGCTCGCCGACGGTACCTTTGTGAAGGGCGATGACGTCAAAAAGCAGTTTGAACACGCGTTTAAGGGCAAGGGCACGTCGCTGTGGTTGCCGCCGGAGCTCATGGAGGATGTCTGCGCGACGGGTTCTCCCGCCGAGGCGTTCGCTCGCCTGCGCAACGACGACCTTCAGCTTTCGCTCGAGGAGCGGGCTCGTTTGCTCTACGTCGCCATGACGCGAGCGCGCGAGCTGGTGATCCTGGCGATGGATGCCGGCGTGAGCCGCGGTAAGGTGACGGCGCCGACCTTCGATGCCGAGACCGATCTGACCTACGACGTGCTTTGCCGCATTCTGCCGACCGACGGCCTGGAGATGCCGCAGCTCGATGCCGACCGCCTGGTGTTCGACAACTCGCAGCCGGGCGACTACGAGCTCATCTCGCTGGCGGACTTTACGTTTGGCGAGCAGGCGTTTGAGGCTAACGCTTCGCTGGATGCCGAGGGCAGGCTCGTTCGCGGCGATGTCGATGTCGCTGATAATGCTGCGCACTCAACTGTGCCCGGTCCTGCCGACCCCAAGCCCGATGCGTTTGAGCTCGTGTATCCCCAGGCAGTGGGCGTGCGCATGGGCATCTGTCCGTTCCCGGTTCGTGACTCGTATAGCTACTCGTCAATTGCCGTGGCGCTGCATGCCGAGTCCGAGGACCGTGCCGCCGAGGCGCTTGTTCCCATGGACGAGTCCGGCGATGATGCGGAGTCGGATGGCTCGGAGATGGCCGATGCGGACGTGGCTGCTGTCGAGCCCGCCGGCAACCCCATGGCGCTGGGCTCGGCCTTCCACGCCGCTTGCCAGTGGCTCATCGAGATGGGTGTCGATGCGCTGCCCGTTGAGCGTGCCGACGCCCTGGCTCGCTTGTGGCGCCTGACGCCGGAACAGCGCGAGCGCTTCGATGTCGCTCTGGATCGCTGGCTCAAGTCGTCGGTTCGTGCCGAGCTGCTCGCGTGGCCGTGCATCCGTGCCGAGGTGCCGTTCTTCTCGCTGGGCTGCGAGGACGAGGATATCGCCCGCTACGGCGCCTATGCCGAGGGCGCCATCGACGCTTTGGCGACGAACCCGGCGGATCCGTCGCGCGCACTGGTCATCGACTACAAGACGGGTGGCACGCCGGATGAGACGCCGGAGCAGCTGCTCGAGAAACACGCCTTGCAGGCGCGCGTTTACGCCGACGTTCTGCACAAGGCGGGCTTTGAGGTCGTGACCGTCAAGTTCGTTCGCGTGGAGCGGGCGAATCCAACCATCTTCGTCAATCCCGCCGAACCTCAAGTGGTCACCTACAACCTCTAGTCCTCAGATAACTTGCGGTGGAATACGGACTGTTTTGGTCAAAAAAGCCGCCAAACAGTCCGCATTTCACCGCAACTGCAAGAGGAGCCGTGTGGGTTTGGGCTAGGTTCGGGTGCCGTCCGCGCTGTGCGGTAGAATCGTAACCCTAAGATCACGAACCCGCATCGGAGCTCATTACATGGCATTCGTCCATCTGCACAATCACACTGTTTTCTCCATGCTCGACGGCGCAACCCGTATCCAGGATATGGTCAACCGTGCCGTTGAGCTTGGCATGCCCGCCGTTGCCATTACCGACCACGGCTACATGTATGGCGTGCCCGACCTGGCGCTGGCCTGCGACGCCGTTAACCACAACACGCCCGAGTACAAAACCTGGAGTCACGACAAGGCCTTCTTGGAAAAGGACCGCCGCGACGAGCTGGTGGAGCCCGATCCCGAGGAAAGCCCGCGCGAGCATGCCCAGTATGTGAAGGACATGGCCATGTGGGACGAGAAGGGCAACATCGACGAGCTCAAGCCGCCCCTGGTCATCAAACCCATCTTTGGCTGCGAGGTCTACTTTACGCCGGACGAGACGCTCGCCCGCGACCATAAGCCCGAGCTCTACCACATGATTCTTCTGGCCAAGGACCAGGAGGGCTACGTCAACCTGATGCAGACGGTCTCCGAGGCCGCTGTGCAGGGATTTTACTACAAGCCGCGCGTGACGCTCGACAACCTGCGTCGCCATGCCAAGGGTATGATCTGCACGAGCGCCTGCATCGCGGGCATCATTCCCAAATACATCGACCGCGGTGACATGGAGGGCGCCATCAAGTGGGCCGAGACCTTCCGCGACACTTTCGACCCTGGCGACTTTTACATCGAGATCCAGGAACACGGCATTACCACCGACAACGGCCTGACCGACGAGCAGATGGACCGCACGCTCATCGACATTGCCAAACAGGTGGGTGTCAAGGTCATCGCCACCAACGACTTTCACTACCTGCGCCGCGAGGACGCGCCCGTACAGGACGTCATCATGTGCATCGGCATGAACGCCAAGGTCGACGACCCCAACCGCATGCGCATGACCGGCTCGGAGTTTTACATGAAGACCGAGGAGGAGATGCGGGCGATGTTCCCGTATTGCCCCGAGGCCTGCGACAACACGCTCGAGATCGCCGACAAGTGCTACGTGGAGCTGGACTGGGATTCCATCATCCTGCCGCGCTTCCCGCTGCTCGACCCCGGCGAGACGCACGAGAGCCAGTTCCGCCGCGAGTGCGAGAAGGGCCTGCGCCAACACTATGGCGATGACTGGGCCACACGCGAAATCGGTGGCGTCAACATCAAAGAGCGCTTTGAGTACGAATACAAGGTCATCTGCGACAAGGGCTTTGCTGCCTACTTCTTGATCGTTGCCGAGTACGTGCAATGGGCCAAGGACAACGGCATCGGCGTCGGCCCCGGCCGTGGCTCGGCCGCCGGCGCTATCGTCGCCTACGCCATGAACATCACCGCGTTCGACCCGCTCGAGAACGGCCTGATGTTCGAGAGGTTCCTGTCCCCGCAGCGTACCGAGATGCCCGATATCGATATGGACTTCGACGATGAGCGGCGCCTCGAGGTCGTGGAGCACGTTCGCCAGCTCTACGGTCCCGAGAAGGTCACCCACGTTATCACCTACTCGACCATTAAGGCCAAGCAGGCCATCAACGACGCCGCGCGCGTGCTGGACTACCCGGTCTACATGGGCCAGCGCCTGTCCAAGATGGTCTCGAGCGACCCCAAGGTCAAGCTCAAGCAGGTGCTCGAAAAGCAACCCGGCAAAGAGGATCTGTTTAACCCCGACTTTGCCGAGGCCTATAAAAAGGATGACGACGCCCGCCGTATCATCGACACGGCGCTCTCGATCGAGGGCCTCACCCGTGGCGAGGGTGTGCACGCGTGCGCCGTCCTGATCTGCCGCGATCCCGTCAACGAGCATGTGCCCACCAAGCTCGATACCAAGGGCGGCGTCGAGATTACCCAGTACGAGGGCCATACCGTTGCCGACATGGGCCTGCTCAAGATGGACTTCCTGGGCCTGCGCACGCTGACGGTTATCTCCAAGGCTAAGGCAAACATCAAAAAGAATTTCGGCATCGACATCAAAGAGGAAGAGATTCCCTTTGACGACCCCGAGATCTTTAAGCTCATGGGCTCCGGTCACACCGCCGGCGTCTTCCAGGTCGAGTCCGCCGGCATGACGGCCACGATCAAGAACATGAAGCCCACCGAGTACAAGCACGTCGTGGCATTGATCGCCCTGTACCGCCCGGGCCCGTTGGGCGCCGGCATGGTCTCGTCCTACATCAACCGTATGAATGGTAAGGAGCCGGCGGTCTCCTACGACGACCGCCTGGACGACATCCTGGGCGAAACCTACGGCACCATGGTCTACCAGGAGCAGGTTATGCTCATCTCCGTCGAGATGTGCGGCTTCTCCAAGGGCGAATCGGACTCGCGTATCCGTAAGCCCGTGGCTAAAAAGAAGATCAAACTGCTCACGTCAACGGTGCTCCACTGGGAGGATGGCTCGGACGAGACCACCTACGACCACTGGATGAACGGCGCTATCAAGAACAACTACACGCGCGAGGTCGCCCAGAAGATTTGGGACGATGTTCTCGAGTTCGCGTCCTACGCCTTTAACAAGTCGCACTCCGCCGGCTACGCCATCCTGGTTATGCAGACGGCGTGGCTCAAGGCGCATTATCCGCACGAGTACATGGCGGCCGTTCTGACGTCCTATACGGGCAAGACCGACAAGATCGTGCACTACGTCTCGGCGTGCCGCCACGACGGCATCCCCGTGCTTTCGCCAGATGTCAACGAGTCCGGTACCGAGTTCACGGCTACCAAGGAAGGCGTGCGCTTTGGTTTGGCTGGCATCCGCGGCGTGGGCACCGGCGTGGCGCAGGCGATTATCGCCGAGCGCGAGGCGGGCGGTCCGTTTAAGACGCTGCACGACTTTGTCGAGCGCGTGGACTCGGGCCAGGCCAACCGTCGCGTGATCGAATCGCTCATCAAGGCAGGCGCCTTCGACTCCACGGGGTATCCGCGTCGCCAGATGATGCACTTTGTGGACAAGAACAACCCCGAGAACATCATCGATGCCGCGGTAAAGCGCCAGAAAGATCGCGCGAGCGGCCAGACGTCGTTCTTCGATATGTTTGGCGACGTTGAGGGCTCGGGCTTTGAGGTGAGCGTGCCCGATCCGGATGGCCAGGAGTGGGACCGCCACCTTAAGCTAAGCCAGGAGAAGGAGGTTCTGGGCATCTATGTCTCGGACCACCCGCTGCGCCCGTTTGAGTATGCGCTAGCCAAGGCGCGCGACTTCTCGTTCTCGCAGATCGATACCGGCTACGAGGTGCAAAACCCCACGGGCGGTACCATCAACCAGGAGATTCCCGAGGGCAAGGCGCTGTGGTGGGCCGGCATGGTCTCGAGCGTGTCCAAGCGCGTGACCAAAAACGGCGACCCCATGGGCATCGTGCAGCTCGAGGACATGGAAGGCGAGGCCACGGTCGTGGTGTTCCCCAAGACCTACAAGGAGGCCGAGGGGTACCTGTACGGCGAGGTCGATCCCGAGACCGGTGCGCAGCTGTCCGATGCGTTTGTGCGCATTAAGGGCAAGCTCGAGCGTTCGGACCGCGGCGACCAGATCATCGCGCAGGAGATCGTGCCGCTTGAGCTTAACGAGGAGAGCAACAAGCCCAAGGTGTTTGAGGTCATGGTGCCCAACAGCCGCTTTAGCCAGGGCAATATGGCGCGTCTTGCCACGGTGCTTACCGCCAACCCGGGCGGCGACCGCGTGGAGATCTTTATCGAGCAGGTGGACGGGCGCGTACTGCGTGCCGAGGTGCCGGCCAAGGTCAACGCACGCTCGATTCCGCTGCTGGCAGAGGCCAAGGCCATCGTCGGCAACCAAGGCCGCGTGACGGTGATCTAGGGACGGCGTTGCTGGTCCGCGCGAGATTGGAGGAAGTGATGGAGC
>CABSBK010000012.1 GCA_902475865.1 uncultured Collinsella sp. | reverse complement strand
CTGCAGAGCTCGTCGATCTTTTTCGCATCGTCGGGCAGGGTCGAAAAATCGCCCGACGTGACCTTGTCCTTAAGGCCGCCGACGATCTCGACAGTTTCCTTTGCCTGACTCTTCACGGTTTTTGCCGAGTTAAGCAGCATGAAGCCGCTCACGCCAAACGCGACAAGAACCACCGCGACGATGGCAGCGACAGCGACTGCAACGCGGCGGTTCTTGCGCTCGCCCTTGCGATGGCGATGGCGAACCAGGCCGTTCGAGGTCGGGCTCGTCGAGGAATCACCGCCGTAGTTCAAGCCAAAATCGTAATAATCTTCTTTAGAGCCCGAGCCCTTAAACTCGGCACCGTCGTCATCGAGACGGGCAAACGTGCCGGTTTCGGAAGCGCCCGTATAGATAGTGCCTAGGTTACCCGTAAGCCCTGCGTCTCCAGCAGAAGAAGCACTATTGGCGGGATTGGCAGAGTTGATGGGGCCGGCGTTGTGAGCGCGATGAGCGTTGTTAGCGGGGTCAGCGGGGCCGGCGACATTTGCACCGCCCGTTGGCGCCGGACGGACCCCGTCCGGCGAAGCCGCAGAGCCCGCCCTGCCCGGAAATGCCTTCCTGCCTACGCGACCAGCCTGTTTTGCCTTTTGAGACTGTTCGTACAGAGCGGTAAACATCGCCGTTTCGCCCGGAGACGTACGGTTGCCAGCACCGTTTTGGCTGGATCCACTCGGTACGCCAGCGTTTCCAGTCCCATTTGAACGCGGCGGAACTGCAGGGCGCTCGCCGTCGCCGTTCTTAAAGTGGTTACCAGCCATAGAGGAGTCCTCGCAATACTAAAAGTCAATAACGCTATTAGTTTATGACATATTTGGCATCGTCAGTTAAACTCCAGATGCAGGCACCAATTCGCGGAATTGTGGTGCAACACCGTGCCCGTCTAGGCAGCGGCGTAAGCTATACCGTCAGGAACATCATCACGATGATCATGACAAAGCCAATCAAGTCGGTCGGCAAAAACACCGTGCCCAGCATAACGGCGCTGGTAATGGTTGCCGAGACCGGCTCCACAGTTCCGATGAGACTCGCACGTACGGAGCCAATATCCTTGACGCCCTGCATATAGAGCATATACGCCAGGAAAGAGCCCACGATCACAAACACCGCGAGCGCTTCGACGGCAGCAGTGTCGAGGGCCGGCATATGAGCCCACGGCTGCACAAAGACGCTCGAAACGACACCAGCCGTAAGCATAGCCGAGCCTGTAACAATAGGGCTGCCGTATTCGGACAGAATCTTGGCGGGAATCACCGCCATACAGGCGGCGCTAACCGCACACATAAGGCCTGCGACCAGGCCAAGCGGCGATATGCTCAGACTGGTCGGGTCGCCGCCGGTAGCGATTAAAAAGGTGCCGCCCAAGGCCAACCCAATGCCAGCGGCCTCACGCACGCGAGGCATGCGATGGTCGATCACGCAGGTGTAGCCCATAATGATGACCAGTTGCAGGCACTGGAGCACCGTCGCAGTTCCAGCATTGGTCAGGCGCACGGCCGAAAGATAACAAAACTGGTTAAAGAGCAGGCCAAAAGCGGTAAAGAGCAGCAGCTGCTTGCGATCAGCGGGCGTCGTCCAAAGCTTGACCAGGCGTGCGCGGTCGCGCGTGACAACCACAGCCATAAAGAGCAGGCCGGCGAGAATCTGCCGTATGCTCATAAGCCACAGCGTATCGACATGGTAGGTATCGAACAAAAAACTCGCGCTGGTACCCGAGAAACCCCAAAACGAACCGCCCACCAGCGTGGCTAAAACGCCCGTGATCATCTTGCGCGTCTGGGCGTCGTTGAGACGGTCGCGCCAGGCGCGACGGGTGTTGCGGCTGAGCTCGTCAGTTCCCTCGGGCACGACAAAATCGGACGCCGTCGTCATCGGTACCGAAGCCCTTTCGCGTGCACGCTGAGCTGTGCGTTCCTGCTCCATCCCACTCCCCCGAAATCAATTGGCAACAAAGCGCTCAAACTGTAGCACGAATATCGGCATGAAAAAGCAGACAATTCGGAACGTCTACGAGCATACAAATTGCAGGGACGAAAGGCGCAGACGCGCTATGCCGAGTGGTTGGAATCGTCTAGGGCGCCGGGTTCGGCTTCCGCACTTTCATCGGTATGGCCACCGTCGTTCTGCTCCTTGGCGCTATCCTGGCCTTCCTGCTCGCGGCGACGTTTTTCGCGAATCTGCTCCACGGCTGCGCGCAGGGCGGCCTCGTCCTCGGCGCGCGCCACCTCTTGCGTGGTTTTGACCATATGGCGAATCTCGAGCACCAGCAGCACAACCAACGGCACCACGATAAGCGGGAAGAACAGCAGCGGATTGGTGAGCAGCGACACCACCACGCCCAGGCCTGCCGAGACAAAGACCACGCGGCCCACCACATCGGCGGCGGGCACGGGCGCGGCGTCCTCAACCGGATTGGCGTCGCCCTTGGTGCGGTAGACCGGCGAGCCGTCGGACGCGGCCTCCACGGATACGATGCGGTGCGTGTTGAGCGAACCCTCCAGCGCGTCATCTGACGAATGGAAGGTGATGATATCGCCCACCTGGTAGACCTGGCTGTTGTCGGTATCGACGACGATAAACGAATGCACGGGAATCGCCGGCTCCATCGAGCCGGTCAGCGTGCGCATAAAGCCATAGCCCATGATGGTGGGGATCTCGCCGGCGGGCGTGAACACCGTGCGCAGCAGCACCACAAAGGCGACCAGGATCACCACGGTCGCCAGCACGTTGATCACGCGGAGCACATGCTTCATCACTTGTCGTCGTCCTTTGCGGAAGTCTCGGGGTCGGCAGCGACCTCGGTCTCGGTGACATCCGCCACAGAAGCGCCATCCTCGTCAGGCGCAGCGGCCACGCCCTCGCCAGCCTCGCCGCGCAGGCGGGCCAACAGATAGCGCGACAGGCTGTTGCCCTCGGCACGGCGCTCGGCACGGGCGCGATCGCGCTCGGCCTGCTCCAGCTCGTGCGTCAACGAGTCCAAGCGCTGCTGCATCTCGGCGCGGGCGGCCTCGAGCTCGCGCTCGTGCACGGCCATGACGGCGGCGAGTTCCTGCTCAATGCGCTCCCCCGCCTCGAGCTCGGCCGTAGCGATACGCGCGTCGGCGTCGGCACGGGCCTCCTCGGCGGCATGCGTGGCAGCATCGCGCTCGGCAGCGGCAGCGGCGACCTTCTCGCTGGCGTCCACCGTAGCCTGCTCGACGGCAGAATCGGCGGCCGCACGGGCGGCATCGATCGCGGCATCGGCTGCCTGCTGGGCAACGCAAACCTTCTCCTCGGCCGCGGCGACGGTGTCGGCGAGTCTCTGCTCCACCACAGCAGCGGCGGCGTCGGCCGCCTCGGCCGCGGCACGGGCATCGCGCTCGGCCGTCAGCTGCACTTCCTCGATCTGCAGCTGGGCGGCGTCCAGCTTGGCATGCAGTGCAGCCACCTCCTTGGCAGAGGCCTCACGCACACCGGCAAGCTCGGCCGCAGCAGCGTCCTTGGTGGCCTGCAGCTCGGCGGCATCGGCCGCCGCCTTGGCAGCCAGAGCCGCGGCGGACTCGCTCTTGACCTGCGCGACCTGCTCGGCGGCCGTCTGCTCGGCAGCTGCAATCTTGGCATCGGCATCGGCGCGAGCGGCCGCGACCTCGGCATCGGCCTCGGCACGCATCCGCTCAAGCTGTGCCGCCGCGGTCGAGCGTGCCTCTGCCGCAGCATCCTCGGCAGCCTTCTTGCCGGCCTCGACATCCTCCAGCGAGCCACGCAGCTCTTCGGCATCGGCCTCGGCCATCTGAGCACGCTGTGTCAGCGCCAGCTCGCGCGCCTTTGCCTCGTCCAGCTCGTCGGCCAGGTCGTCGCGCTCGTCGGTCAGCGCGTGCGCCTGCACCTTCCAGGACTTCAGCTGCCCCTGCAGCTCCTCGATCTGCTCGCGCGCCTCGGCCAGCGCCTGCTCGGCATCGAGCTGGGCCTGCGTGACCTCCTCCACAAACACGCGACGGACCTCGACATCGGGCAGGTCGGGACTATCGACCTGCTCTTCCTTAATCTCTTTAATAAACTTGGGCGCCACCGGCTCGGGATGCACACTCTCAAGTTCCTGCAGGTTGCGCTCGTCATCGGTCAGGCTCTTAAAGACGGTGTAGTTGTTGATGAGGTTGGTGTACATCTGCACCATGTACTCGTCATCGAATGCCAGCGACTGCTGCTGCACGTCGATGTTGTAGCCCACCTTGTCGTAGCGCTCCATAAACTGCCACAGCTGGTAGCACTTGCGGTAGTTGGGGTCCTTCATGATGAGGTTAGTGCGCTGGATGGGGCTGCGGACCGCGCTGCAGCCGTTCATGATCTGGCAGAACGACGCGCCGCGCAGCGCCATGACAAGGCGGCGCACGCGGTCGATGCGCATAAAGACGTCCATGTTGTCGGCGTCGTTCTCGGCAAAGCTCTGGCGGTTCTTGACCGTCATCTCGACGTTGTACTCGATCTCTTCGTACGCGTCGTCGATCTTGCTGTGCATCTTAAAGCGGTTGCGGATCTCGTTGCCCGTCGACCAAAAGATCACGTCGGTGCGCTTGTCCACAAACGTCAGCAGACGCTGAATCAGATGGTAGATAAAGCGGTTCTCGTACAGGTCGTAGGTCTCGACGGTGTTGACGTTGAGGATGCGCGTGGGGTGGACGCTGCCATCGTCACTCGGCGCCAGGAACTGCGTGTTCTGGCTCAGATGACGGACGCTGTCGGCGCTGATCTTTTTGGCGAGCGAGACCGGCACCACCTCTTCCTCGGTGGTGATAAAGCGGCGCGGATTTTCGATAATGGTGTTGATAGCGTCGAGCGAGTCCTCGATCATGCCGATCCACTCCTCGTCCACCACCTTGACGAGCTCCTCGCGCTGCTGCTCGATCGTGGTGCCCGAGGCCTGCGCCATCTCAAACAGATAGCGGAAGTAGCGGCTGTCCTCCTGGATAGGCTCCATCTGCTCGGAGAAGCTGGTATAGAGGTCCTGAATGGTCTCGGACATGGGTTACTCCATAGGTTGGATCGGTCGGGGAAGGGGCGGGGTGACGTCACACGGGGCAAATGCTACTGATCGCCTCGTCCCACGCCCCGCGCTTACGTCATTAGTAGAAGTTCTGGATCCGCTGCAGGTACATGACGGAATCGGGCAGGCCGGCCTCGCCAAAGGTCTTCTCGATGTACTCGATCAGGCCCTTCATCTCGTCGCGCACAAAGCTCACGTTCATGGACTCAAACTTCTTGAGCACCTTGCGGGCGATGATGTAGTCCATGCCGCCCAGCTCGGTGCCGCCACATGCCACGTACACGGGGATAAAGTCGTACATCTGCTTGATGATACGGTTGCCAAAGGCCAGCTTAAAGCGGGTCTGCAGGTACTGGTCCAGCTTGTGCATCTTCTCGAGCAGCTCGTCATCGATCACGTACTCGACCTTGGCCTTCTGGAACAGATACTGCAGATGCTCGGCCGTCACGTGCACGCGCTCGTGCGGCTCGCACTCAAACGCGTCGGCGCGCTCGTTGAGCTCGATGGGGATCGCGCGGTCGTACACCTTGTCCGTGATGGTAAAGGTGGAGTCGTCGTTGTTGGCCGTGCCGATAAACCACAGGCTGTCTGGGATGGTGAGCTTGCCGTCGTGCAGGCCCTTGGGGTCTGCCGCCCACTGGGTGGGCACCAGGTCGAGCACCCATTCGTCGTGGCTGGGCATCTCGAGCACCGACAGAATCTCGGCAAAGTAGTACTCCACGCGGGCGAGGTTCATCTCGTCGAGCACGATCATAGACGGGTCCTGGCGCAGGCCCGCCTCGTACACGGCGCGGAGGAACTCGGTCTCGTTAAAGCGCTTGGAAAACTCGTTAAAGTAGCCCAGCACCTCGGTGCGGTCGCGGAAGCTCGGCTGCACCGACACGATGGTCGCGGGGTTGTCCAAATAGCGGCTAAAGCTGTAGGGCAGCGACGTCTTACCGGTACCCGAGATACCCTCCAGGATCAGCAGCTTGGAGGCGGCCATGCCGGCCACAAAGCGGCGGATGATCTCGGGCGTGTAGTAGAGCTTCATCTGGCTGCACGCAAACGCGCGGAAGCTGTCGACAAAATCCTCCAGCGAGATGGCATCGTCGTAGACCGGCGATTCCCAGTCGCGGTACTTAAGGTCCACAAGGGACAGCTTGGGGAAGCGGTTGGCCTGGGCAATCTCTTTTTCCTCGGCAAGAGTCTTGGCCTCAACGGTGGCCTTGGCCATGGCGGCCGCGGCATCCTTGACGCCCTCACCATCGAGCGCGAGCGACGCGTTGCCCGACACCACGGCAGCCGTGGCGCCCTCGCTCGCAGGCGCGCCCGCAGCGGCGCCCACCACGTTGCCCACCGTGGGCAGGTGATCGTTGGCCAGGGCCGAGGCGCCCACGTACGGAATCTGCTTGGCGCCGCCCATAGCGTTGACCTTGAGCGCAAGCAGCTTGTTCTTCTCGTCCATCAGGTCGAGCACCTGCTTGTTCAGGCGGCCGATCTCGCGATAGAGCGCCTTGTTGGACGTGTCGTCGCGATGCAGGCGGCGGTTGATGCGGTAGCGGTGGACCAGGATGGCCACGATCAGCACGGGGACCGCGATGAGCATGGCAAACAGAATGACTGCACCGATCTTGCCCACCAGGTCAAACGTGGTGAAGTAGGTCATAAAGATGTTGAAGTACTCAACCCAGCCAAACACCAGCAGGTTAAGGATAGAGCTCACGACGGCAACGACGTTGTAGACGACCTTTGCCAGCAGCTCCCAGGCAAATCCCAGAAACTCACTCACCGTCGGTACCCTCCTGCTTGGACGCGTTCATCGCCGCCTCGGCCTCGGCCTTCAGACGACGGGCTTCCTCGAGCTTGGCCTCGGCCTGGGCAAGCTGCTCGGCGGCGTTATCGGCCGTGACGGTAGCAGCAGCGCCCTTGCCCTCGGCGTCCACGATGGCAGCCGCGGCAGCAAGGCGGTCCTCCTCGGCCATAGCGCGCTTGAGGTTCATGCCCACCACGATGAGGTGATACACCTGGTAGATAAAGAACAGCAGCATGGGCAGCACGATCACAATGAGGAAGCCCATGGAGCTGGACAGGAAGTCCATGACCTTGCCCATCTGCGGCAACGCGAACAGGTACTTACCAACGATGTCGCCGTCGCTGATGATGTGCGTATCGGCCACATCGTTGTTGTCGCCCTTGGTGGTAAAGCTGCGCATGCCGTTGACCTCGTCGATGGCGGCGATACGGTGCGTGTTGAGCGCGTACTCGTTGTCGATGATGGTATGGAACGTCACGATGTCGCCCACCTCGAGCTTGGATGTGTCGCACTTTTGGATGATGATGAGGTCACCCTTGTTAAACGTAGGCGCCATGGAGTCGGACTGCACGGCGAGCGGAGTGAAGCCAGCGATGTCGGAGACGCTGCCGTCCTCGCGCGTGGCGAGCGTGGTAAACGCATACAGGGCCGCCACCAGGATGATGATCCACATGACGACGCTCAGCGCGATGGATGCGACTTTTTTAACAGATTGCATGATGTCCCTTACTACCGTGTCTGACTAGGTCGTGCGCGGCCCGACGGCCGCCGTGCATATCTACTGTTCCTCGATGCCCTCGAAGTGCATCGATACCGAATAGTTAGCTCCCTTTAGCATATTAGTGCAATTTGGGTCCGTTCCCTCGAGCCATATGCGAACGGTTACCGGCTTGTCCGTTTCCTTTATCAGGTCGAACATGTCGCTGGCCGCAGTAGCCGTGCCCGGGTCGAGTCCAAAGACGGTGGCCGTGCCGGATGAGCCGCCGCCCCCGTTGGGGTTGTAGACCCAGGTCTGACCGTCGGCGGTAAAGCTCATGCGCATGGCGCTGGCCATGCCCTGCGTGTCGGAGCTAAACCGCGTGCCGGATGCGCCGTTGTCGCCGTCCTGGCCGGTCAGGCGCACGCGCAGGTCCGTGCTGCTCATAAAGTGCAACGTAAACTCCAGGTAGGCGCCGGTGGCGGGGTCGGCGGCGGAACCGTCCTCGAAGGTGAAGGTCTGGTAGTCGCTCGTGGTGACGGGCTTGAGCTTGGATGCGTCGATGTCCACGCCCTTTTCGCTAGCGATGCGCGCCGAGATCTGGTCGAAGCCCAGGCTGTGGACGTATTCGTCGAATGTGGCGTGCTCGTCCAGGTCAAAGCGCAGCGAGCCGTCGGCGTTGGCGTCGATCATGAGCATGCGGGTCTTGGCGCTATCGGCGATGGAAAACCAGGCAAAGGTTGCCATGACTATCGCTACCAGGGAAAACAGCACCAACACCACGGTGGTGGTGAGCTTACGGCGCAGGTCGGTGTCGGCGGGCGCGGCGGCGTTGGGCTTGCCGGTAGCGGGCGTGCAGTTGGCGGCGGGTTGCTTACGCGTCATGGCTACTCACCGTCCAAGGTCGCAAAAAGGGCCAGGTGCAGGGTGGCGCTATCGGGGTCGGTGCCCTCGATGTAGTAATAGATGTCCAGGCGATAGGTCTGGCCCAGCGCCAGCGTGGCGAGCGAGTTTTGCGGGCGCTCGGCAGCCTCGCCGGCGTCCAGGGTAAAGGCGGCCGGGTCCTGCGTTACGTTGGCACCGCAAGCAAGCTGGCCGTTTTGCCAGCCCAGAAGCATGCCATCGGCGTAGCCGGCAAGGCCAGCCGGGGCGGTCGTGGGATGCTCGCCGCGATGGCCGCTGTCGGAACTGTCGAGCTCAAAGATGTTGGTGGCGAGCACCTGGCCGCCGCTCGAGATCTTGATGCCCACGCGGGCCGCGCGTAGCAGCTCGGCATCGGCACCCTGCGGAACCAGCGACTCGGCCAGATACAGGCTCACCTTGCCCTTAACCTTGCTGGCGCCCGTGCCCGTGATGGTGGGACGCAGGTCAATCCAGCCGTGATAATAGGTGGAGCCATTATCTTTTGCCTGCTCAAATACCGTGGCATCGCCGGCTGAGTTGTTTTGTGCGCAGGCAGCAAAGCCGTTGAGGTCGAAGGTCGAGACCGGGTAGAGCGTCACGGCGCCGTTCGCGGTGGAAGTTAGGGAAACGTCGCCCTGCTGCGACCAGCTGCCGCGGTCAGCGTCACCCAGCTTCAGCACCAGCTTGGACGTGTCGCTGTGCACGCTCACCGAGTTGGTGTTGACCTTCATGTTGTTGGTAAACCAGGCATAGGTCGCGGCTCCCAAAGTGGCGGCAAGCGCCACCATAACGAGCGCGATGTAGGCACGCGCGCGGCGGGCGTGGCGGCGGGCGGCGGCGCTGGAGGAGACCGCGGGGTCCGTATTCTGGGTTTTGCCCTCGCAGTTATCTGCTGGCATACACCCCTGATCTTCCATATCGCTCGCCCCCTTATGCCTTGGCCGCGGCAAAGGCAAGCTGCAGCACCACATCGCGGGCCTGGGCCTCGTCGATGCAATTGGCGTCGCAGCCTTCCATGTACACAACGTAGCGAACGCTTGCCACCTCGTTGGCGGCCAGCGTGCAGATGGGCGTGGCGCCCGCGCGCGCCGTGGGCGTGTCGCCGGTGCCGTCCATGCTGTAGGCGCTTATGGCGCGCGCAGGGTCGGCGGTGTAGGTCCAGCCCGAGGCGCCCGCCGCCACGACCACGCCGTCTTGCGCGGTGGTGCGCCTGCTGGTGGCACCCGCGGTGCCGCCCAGGTCGTCGCAGGTAAAGATATGCGTTTGCGTACCTGACTGGGTCGTAATTACCAGACCCAGGCGCAGCGCGGCCAGCAGCTGCGGGTCGCTCGTCACGCTCATCTGGCCCGGATACAGGTACACGTTGAGCGCGCTGTCGCCGCCCTTAAGGTACAGCGTCCCCGAAAGAGCATAGCCGTCCAGCCGCGCGGTGCAGTCGGCGTAGTCGGTCGTGATGCCCGCGGCGTTTTGGAACGTGCCGCGCCAAAAGCGGGAAAGGTCTGACGTCGAGATGGGATAGAGCGTCTTGTCGGCCGCGGCAAGCGCGGCCGTCGTGTCCCAGGGTCCGTTGGCCGAAAGACCAATCTGCAGATCGGAGCCCTCGTCGCTTACCGTGTGTGCCACGGGCGTCACGTTGGTGTAGCGCGAGTTGCTAAACCAGGCGTAGGTGGCGGCGCTCAGGGCAGCTACCAGCACCAACATCCATGCGGCCGCGGCAACCATGCGACGGCGCGAGCTTAGGATGTCTTTGATGTTCGATGTACTCATCCCCGACCCCCTTACGAACGCTTGCCGGCAAAGCGCAGCGCCAGCGATTGCAGACTGGTGGCGGCCAGATTGTTGGTGCAGTCGGGGTCGCAGCCTTCCAGCCACACGTACACATCCACGCGCACGGGCGTGCTGCAGTTGGCGCCCTTGACAGCGGCGGGCAGGCTGCAGATCTTGGTCGTGGCCTCCTTGAGGCTCACGATGCCGGTGTCTTCGTTGTAGTCGCAGAAGTTTGCGCTGGTCAGCTGGTCAAAATGGACCGTGGCGCCGTCGGAGCGGCTGCTGTCGAGCACCAGATGGTTCTGCTCGTTTTCGCCGGCATCCTTGCCGTCGAGCGTGTTGTAGCGCGCTTGGGGATTGCGCTCGCCCGAGACCTCAAAGACGTACTGGCCCGTAACGGTATCGCCCTGCCCTGGAGCATAGGCGACCAGCCCCACGCGCAGGGCGGTGGAGATGGGGTTTGCCGGATCCTGCTCGGTAAAGTCGATGCCCGACAGGTACACGTCGGTCGCGGCCGAGCTGGTGGCCAGGTACAGGGAGGTCTTGTAGTAGTCGGAATGCTCGGCCGTGCCAAACACGCTGGCAAACAGCGAGTCCTGCGTGGTTCCGCCGGTAAAGCCCGTTACCTTTTGGAAGCCGTTGAGCACGTTGTCGGTCGAGACGGAATCGAGCAGGCCCGCAAAGTTCAGGCCGGCATTGGTTTTGTATTCGCCGTCGTACTCGTTGGAGATAAGGAAGGTAACGCCCGTGCCCGCGGCCATCTTGACGTCGGTGATATGACGGTTGGCGTTGTAGATGTACCAGGCGTACGTTACAGCTCCGGCAACAGCAAGGGCCACCAGCAACGTGGCGAGCATGCGATTGAACTGTTTTTGCAGCGAACGCGCGTCCGACATGCCCCTCCCCCAGATGCCGTGTTGTAAACTGCCTGGACACCATTTGCCCATAATGGAGTTATTCTACGCGAATGTGCTGT